>CALBFP010000066.1 GCA_937894115.1 uncultured euryarchaeote | reverse complement strand
ACGAAGCCTTGGCTTCAGCTTCCCCGACAATGTTCTTTGCTTCTGCTTTCGCTTCTTTGACCATTGCTTCCGCCTGCGCTTCCGCAGATGCAGCAATGTCTTTTGCAAGTGTTTCAAGTGTCATAGTTTCATCTCCTTCGGTCAAACAGAACGTGTCTGTTTCGAAACCAATCTTCAGAGGAAGAGTGGCAGTGCACCGAGAATAACAATCGACTCAGGGAGAGCCGTGAAGATGAGTGCAGGACCGAATTTGGATCCGTCTTCTGCAATCATTCCGACAGCAGCGCTACCGATAGCGGCCTGGGAAATTCCAGCACCAACGGCTGCAAGTCCCAACGCAATACCAGCACCGAGTGGGGTTCCCCAGTCGGTTGGTGCGTCGTGGCTATCAGCGGCTACGCCCTGAGCAATCAGGACGAGTGCGCCGAGTACAATCATCATTCTTAGGCTTGTTTTTAGGGTATTCTTGTTCATTTTTCTACCTCCATTTAATGTCCAGTGGACTATGATTCCCCCTCCACATGGAGAGGTTGGCCACCAAGCGGGGAAAAGACCCTGCCTGAGCCGTCGTAAAACTTGCCCATCCATTCCACAAAGTGGAGACGAGCTGCGTGAATTGTTGGTGAAAGGAGTCCAAGAGCAATTGCGAAAGTTTGGATTCCAATCCACAGAAGGAAGAAGACGACAACGAGGTGATAGTCTCCTGCTGAAAAGGCGTCGACCATGGATGCGAAGCCCATGGTGTTGCTGATCTCTGCAATCTTGACACCGGCAACGCCAACCGCCATGATTCGCAAGTATGAGAGCGTGTTTGCCAGAAGACCAAATGTTTCGATTGGCCCCATGATGATGCCACCCGCCCATCCAAAGCCTTCGAAGACTGCAAGAGCAACAATGAGAAGGAGCACACCTGCAACAAGGACGTAAGCGGGTATGGTGCCGACCAGCAATTCGTTGTTGCCCTTCATGAAGCCGTAAATGTGCAGGAAACCACCGCCAAGAATCATCATCCAACTGCCCTTTTCAAAGAAGGCTGCAACGATTCCGTGGCCCTTCATGACGTTAAAGAATCCAATAATGAAACCGAGGAAAAGGTGGAATGCACCAATGTAGACCGAAAGCAGTACGTAATCGGTTAAAGCGCCATCAGCGCGATGGAATGGGATGTATGTATGCCCAAGTCCAAGTGCTGTTCCGATTTCACTCGATTTGAATCCATATGTCAGATCTTTTGTCCATGCATAAAATCCATCCAGTGGCGACCATGCTTCATCCCATATGAATCCAAACCCTTCAGCGAACAAGAATCCCCAGAACATACACCATATTCCCATCCAGAGGAGGACGGTTGTGGCATTCTTGCCCATCGGTTCCTTCGCAAACGGTAGCGAACGCAGCCAGAGCGCCAAGAGAACGATAACAAATCCATAGCCAAAGTCTCCGAGAATTAATCCGTAGAGGAGAGGGAGTGTAATCATAATCAAACCGGTGGGCTCAAAGGTGCCGTACTTTGGACGACCGACGAGGTCGACAACAAGTTCGAACGGTTCGGCCGTACTGCCGTTTTGGTAGGCGATGGGAGGTTCAGGCTCAGCGTGGTGGTCGTCATGGTCACCGTGGTGATGATGGTCATCAACGTGCTCCTCAATTTCAAGGTGAGAGACCATTTTGTTCAGTTTTGAACGAGCTTTCCCCGCGTTGCCCGTTGGAACCCATGCATCGAGTGCAAACGCTTGGTTTGATACAGCAAGCGAGGTTGGCGAAGTAAAAATCGCATCTTCTCGCTGAAGGTACTCTTCAACAATGACGAGATCTGAGCCGTGCGTTTCGGCCCAAGCGTCGAGCTTTTTCTGGTCGGATTCCATCGATTTCTGAGCCTTTTCGATACCTTGTCGAGCGTCGTTTGCTCGCTCTGCAGGTTTTCCTTCACCGCTTGGAAGTTGAATCGCTTTGGCGTTGAGTTCCGCTAATGCCATTTGCACCTCTGCCGCTTTGTTTGGGGCGCAGGCAACTGCGACCAAACCAGCTGGAGCCATGAATTCAACGTCGTTTTTAATGTCGGCAAAGACCTTTGAGGCCTTCGAGGAATTCGCAGTCTCAGCGACATAAACCTCAACGCCAGAATATCCAGAGAGGAGGTCCAAAGAAATGTTGAGAGGAGCCAATTTATCGAAAATGCGGACTTGATCTTCGAGGTTGGCAATCTCGGCTTCAGCTTCCCGAATCGATTCGATGTATGCAAGAGCTTTGTCAACTTCAGCCTCGAGTTTCTCCGCAGTGGATTTTGCGTTTTCAGCAGACATAGCACCTTTCGAATTGAATACTGAAACGGTGCTTCGAATTGCTCGAACCTTGACCAGCATTGCACTTACGCGGTCCGCATCCTGGCTCTGAACGGCGTGACCGATCCCAATCCCTTCTTCGAATTGGGTGTAGTCTTCAATGTGAACGCAACCAAGTTCGGAACATGCTCGAACGATGTCTGCCATGGCGTCAACAGGTGCTGCTAACGTCATTCGAGACATTGGTACGGTCGAGAACATGACATCACCTCACTGATTCAGTAGTTTTTCGACAATAAGTGCTACTGCGGAGTCTTGCTTTGACCCAGCATCGGATTCAACGGATTCGACTGCCTTCGCTCCCTCTTTTTGTACAGTTACAACGTTCTTCATCGCTGCTTCTTTTGCTGCATCGAGGGTGGATTGTATGGACGCCTGTGCTTCTTCTGTTGCTTTGGCGACGAGATCGGCTGCATCTCGTCGAGCATCGCTGAGGATACGACTGGATTCTGATTGAGCGTCAGAAAGTGTCTGTTCAGCAGCCTGCTCGGCTTTTTTGATGCTCTGGAGGACTTTTTCCATTCCCATAAGAATCACTTTGAAATTCCGACTGAGAGGGGGTTTATGAGGGTAATGGAGTCCTCCGTTCAAAGAACGGGTGCGTCCTACTGTGGTTTTCGTCCTTTGAATCGGCTTGACATCATAAACGGATACAAAAGTCGACCAGAAACCTCTTCGAATCCAACCTCTTTCATCATGTTTCGATAATATTTGTTGGTGCCGTAGTGCGTATAGGAGCGAGCAAGGCCTTTCCAAGGATGATCTTTCTTCTTGGTAACCCAACGCGCCATCCACTGAACAACAGTACTCATCCAAATTCTTCCAGTGAGACCGTGCAAATAATTCGCCTTGCCCGCATCGCAGATGACCAATTGACCGCCCGGTTTTAGGACTCGATATATCTCTTGCAAACCTTTCTTCTTGTCCTGGAAATCACGGAATGAGAACAGGCAAAAAACCATGTCGAAGGAATTCTCGTCCAGAGGAATGTCCTCTGCGAGTGCTTGTACATAGGCTGCAGGAGCTTCCCCACGAGATGCACGAGCCCCATCAACGCGCCTTTTAGCAACCTTCAACATCTCCTTTGATGGGTCGAGACATGTAACATCAAGGCCAACCAAATCTTCAGCAAAACTTCCCGGTCCGCAACCGACTTCCAGCACTTTCATTCCCTTCGTTGCATGATTGCGAACGTTACGACGCCAGCGTTTGTCCTGTCCGAAGGTCATGAGTCGGTTAACACGATCGTAGTCGGGTATGGTTGCTTCAAGTTGGTCCTCAAGTTCAGTCCAAGCGTCCAAATCAATACCCGAAGGATCGTAACCTCCCGTTGCGGCCCGCTTGGACATATTCAACCCTCAACTCCACCCTCTTTGGAGATGTCGCTTGCTCCACAGAATGAATCAAGCGATACGTTCCACGGTTTCTGGTGTGATGCCCTCTTCAGGCGTGACACGGAACACAAGCATTTTCAGATTTTCAGGAGCATTTCGAAATTTAGAGACGATCATCGACGTCTCAAAATCAGAACCTACGGTTCGAACACCAAAGGTTAGAACCATGTCTGCGATGCTGGATAATTCTTGACGTATAGAGGCTGACAATCCGTTGACAGACACCATGATGAGAAGCAATCCTCGGTACATTTGAGTGTGGGCTTGCAGCATACGAATCATGGCAACAACACGACCGGGATCGTCGCGTTGGAGGAAGAAATCCAAACTGTCAATACCGGCCCTAAAATAAGGCCCAAGCGCCATAATTTCATTGGTTACCTCGGTCAAATAATCCTGAGTGGAATCCTCAACAAATCGTGTTTGAGCAAGACGTTGAATGTCTTCCAATCGAAAGCCTTCCAACCGATATCGACTGGCAAGAAGTTCCCTTTCCAAAACGTTGGCGTTGTATTCCTCGCCTATTGTTCGCACGCTTACATCCAACGGCCAACCGTATTTTTTGAACACGCGAACGATTTCGGGTTGCGCTTCGTTGGTCGAAATGTACAATGTGTTCTCCGATTCCTCAGCAGGAGAGATAAACTGTTTCGCAAACAATTCAGCTCCTGAACCGGTCTCAGTAAAAGCAACCATGGTAAAACCTCGAGGCACGCCACCGTGCATTTCGTTGTCGAACTTTGGCACGCCGAAAGAGCCGACTTGCCCGAAGAATTCTTCGTCTTCCTCATCGAATTTGATGTTCTTTCGCATGCGTTATCCCCTCAGTGAATGACCACCTGGCCACGGTCGACCAAATCCGTACAATACAAATCAAGATTCGAAAGAACCAGAGGCGGAGTCTGGTCCGGAACGTTGAGAATAACGGAAAGAACCTCACGCTGTCTGAAGGTGTTGATGAAGGTGTGAAGGTACTCTGCAAGCATTCGGTCTTCGTTGTAGATGGCCAGAGCGTTCACACTGTCAAGAAACACGAAGTTTCTGGGTGTGTGAGTCGTACGAAGAATATAGAGCGTACGCAAGAGGACCGATTCAAGCATGATTGGGCTGTCCACAAAGTGAATGTTGGGGTGGGTTACATCCGTACCACCGAGGATACCTGATGAGACCAAATCAATGAACTGAATGTTTGAGACATCGACACCGATCGATTCGAACGCCTGTATGATTTCAACCGCACCTCGACTTGCGGAGATGTACACTCCTCCCATCTCAAACATCTGCATCAACGGCAACATGGTACTTGCCGTGACCATGAAAGCATTTGAATTTCCACAGCGGACTTGAACGGAACTGTTCAATGAAATGGTCGAGAGTTGCTCGGCAATTCGTTGATCGAGTTCGAACATTTTCAGCTCCCCCATTTGGCAGTCTTATCGCTTTGAGCGCCCCATTTCAACATCGGTGTCAGCATGACGCCCAGTGGCGTCAATTCGATGGCGTGCTTGGCCCGACTGTGCGCGGTACCTCGCATTTTGACAACCTGCAAAAATCGAAGCAAATGCCCCATACGTTCAACATCGCCCATAACAACAATGCCATCTGCAATGGCTTCTTCAACACCAAAAGAAGACCAATGTGCGTTTTCTGTTGCAGAAGTGATTTCAGAGATAAGAATCGTTGTACATCCAAGAGTGGCGAGTTTCTTCCCAAGAGTGAAAAGGAAGTCACGAATCAACTGTTCGGACTTGATCTTGTAACACAATGTTGTAACCGAATCGATGACAAGTCGAGTTACACCGATGGTATTGACAATGTCTGTAATCGATTTAATCAGTGCGTGAACATCGTCCAAGTCGAAGGTAGACTTGTCCAATCCAAGCCATGAATAGAGGACATCCATGTCAAAGACGTTGATTAAACCCGTATCGACCATGTTCATGTCAAAGAATGCATACTGTCGGATGTTTTCCAGCAACTTCACAGAAGGTTCAGTTGCTGTAAAGTGTGCACAAGCTTCACCTGCCAATGCACCTCGAACAAGAAATTCCATTCCCAAGGTTGTCTTCCCAGAGCCACATGTTCCAGATGCCAAAACGGTGGAGCCGTATGGGATTCCACCACGGAGAATTTCGTCAAGACCGTGAATGCCTGTAACACAGCGGTCTCGGGAATATGTCGATGCGGCTTGCACGGCTATCGCTTAGCCCAGCCCTATTGAGTTCATGAAGCATTTGATTGTCCTGCGGACACATCACCCGGAGTGGCGTCTTCTTGCACCGACCACGTTCCTCCTTCCCAAACGAGCACGTGATTCAGATTCAGGATTCGTCCCGTATCTCCTCCCCACTCGACTTGGGCGTTGGTAACAGGATTAATTTGGCCGGGCCGAGTGAACCGCAGTTCGATGGTTCCGGCAGCATCATCCAAGAGATTCATCGAGCCAACTCCCAGCAACCCATATTGACCCAAATCAAACATTTGCGATGCATTGCCTTGTTCAAGCGATGCAAGTGAGCCCGTGAACAGCGCAACTGAATGACCACTAATGATGCCTTGTTGAAGCAATACTTCGTTCGAAGTCGAACTTGATGTGGTGTTGAAGGACCAGCCGAGAAGACTTGTAGCGAAAGCATTGTCGTTGTAAACCTCAATCCATTCAGGACCGCCGCTTACCGGTCGGACCATAACCTCGGTCAAAAGGAGATTTTCGTTGGTCCTCCCCGCATCGTGAACTTCAAGGGTAATCAGCACAAGTTCAGTACCCATTCGGACCGTGCTTGATGCTGTCGAGGCCATGCGTGCATTGTTGATGTTTGCTCCTCCTTCGAACAATTGGATTCCAACACGATCTGCATCTTCCGAGGACGATACGGTAATTCGCAAAAACGCTGTCAAACCTTCATCCAATCCCAAACCCTGAGAAAAACTGGAGAGCGTTACGTTCGACAAGGCTGAAACACGCTTCATGTCCAATTGATTATCAATCATCAATCCCGTTTGGACCCGACCATTTTGCAATACTTCAGCCGACTCGAGTTGCCATTCCATGGTTGAGTTTGAGTAGACATAACCCCCATCTCCGTCTCCCGGTACGAACCATCCCGAACCGCCCGTTAAACGATCGAGGCCCGCAACGACGGCTTGGTCCACTTGATCAATTTCTGTGTCATTGGACCCCATCTCAAGTTGTGCGAGAGACATGAACGCAGTGAGAATCATCAGGAACAGTGTGAAGGCTGAAAGGAATTCAATGACCGCCGTTAGACCTGCCTCGTCTTCGCGGATTTGAGACCATTCGCCTCCTCCCATGCATCTACCACCACGAGGGTGGTCATGAACGTTGCCAACAGATTTGGGGTTTGCAACCGATTGATTTCTTCATGGATGAAGCGATGAGTCTTTGAACAATCCATGCGACCATTGTACGATGTCAGGAGCGGAGCGCATGGCTGTGTCCAAGAAAAACACCAGCATCGGCTTGGTTTTGTTGATGATGGTTTCGCTTTTTTCCGCCCTTCTCGTTGCACCCAGCGCAGCGGCCATTGAACAGGTCGACCTTGCCATCGTTTCGGGCCAGAGCCCCGTTGCTGACAGGAACTACCCGGCGTTTGATGGCATCCAATTCTCCGCCGAGGTTGAAAACCAAGCCTTGAGTCCACAAACCACAACTCGTACCATGAACTGGTACGTTTGCGAAGGAATGAAGAGCGCAATTCAATGCTCTTCGAACGATGTAGCAAGTGGCCAAATCAACGTCAACGGACTCCTCAGTGGCGGCATAGGAAACTTTAGCGACTCTTCACTTTGGTACCCATCTGGAATGACTGGGACGTTTACTGTAGTGTTCAAATTCAACTATGCAGACGTTGACACGAGCGACGATGTGCTGGTCTACAACATCAACCTAACAGCGGAGTATAGCGACGTTGCAATCGAACAAAATCAAGACCCTCGCGAAACCCTCTCTGGCTTGCATACATACGGTGGTGAGCTTATCCTCAACACTGACCAAGATTACGCTATGAGCGTTTCTGGAACCGTCCACACCTGCGGTTCTTGTGGATTGATTGCATACATGGGTTGGAACCTGCTTGAACTGGATGGAACCCTCGTCGCTAGCGCCAATCAAAGCGTTACCAACCTTCCCTCTGGAGGTTACGAACAAGCGTTCACAACAGGACTTCCTGCATTGAATTATTCCGTCCCTGGACGTTACATCTTCCAGTTTGGACTGATTGACAGCGCAAGCGCGTACAATGGTGATCTCAACGATTACAACGACCTAGAACAAGTCGAAATTGTTCTCGATAACACGCTTGACTTGCGCATTGCAAGCATGTATCCATCGCACAATCCATCCTCGCCTGATTACTACTACGGAGAAGACATGCTCTCGATCGATGTTGAAAACATTGGCAACTTTACCGTAGAAAACATCGTTGTAACCTTCGAAATGTTTGACGCTGTTGGCGAATCAGAGTTCCTTGATTCGTGCACCATCGGCAAACTCAACCCTTCTGAAGCGTCAACGTGTATGTTTAACCTAACAAAAGTTGGCGAAGGTAAGGAACTGCGAATATACATGCCAACCGTTTTTGATGGTAGGCCAGATACGGGGCCATCGGACAACACACTCGTTGAATTTACTTCGATTCTGGCAGGGGAAATACTGCCAATCATTACAATGAATTCAATCTCAGGAACCTTCACGACTGCAGATACGATTGAATTCACAGCCATTACCAACAGCGTCGCTGCAAAACCGCTTAATTACACCTGGGTGCTTGATACCGTTATCAACATAGGATACGGAAAATCAATCACAGTGAATGCTTCCTCGTTCCCGCTGAAAAACTACGATATCGGACTTTACGTTGAGGATGCTCTTGGGTTTACTGCTGAAGCACATGAAACCATCTCGATCATCGACGAGGTTGTCATTAACGAAGAACCGCTCATGACGGGTTCTGCCGTTTCGCTCGATAAAGCAAACTTCGAATACGATGTTCTCCTGCCTATACAAGGATTTGAGTACAACATCGCTGGTGGCAAAGAACCACTCATGATCATGGATTTCAGGGTCATGCAACAAGACAACAACCTCCAGCCAGCGCAGTTACAATCCCTCAACATCAACATCAACCTAACAGCGCTCCTTCCGGATTCAATACCTCACGATTCTGTAGAATTACTGAAACTACCTGCGCTGGACGATGCATACTGGGATTATCTTGAATCGCCAGAATACTTCTCGTATGACGGATTGGAGAACATCAGTTTGAACTTGCAATCAAACACGATTGTGTTGTTCATTGGAGCGTTGCCACAACCCGATGTCACCCTTGCGAATCTCTCGCACAACAAACTGGAAGGAGGTGCAATCGAACTCACCTGGACACCGGAAGGTGACACTGGAAATCCTTACCTTGGCGGTTGGCAAGTTTACAGGCTTACTGGAGACGAATCCGTGGGCACAATTTTCCCAGACCCCAGCGTTGAAACGAATCAAAACCTATGGTCTGAACTGTTGTCCTCCAGCGCAGTAGCGCTGGTTCCTACAGAGTTATCGGGGTGGAGTGACCCGATACCGCTTGATACCGGGACCTGCGCTTCCTATGCGGTACTGCCAACCAATCGAGCTGGTGTCCCAGACCTCTCAAGAATCAACGTCATCATGGAAGAGAGTGGTGATTCAAGACTCTGCGGCGATGCTTTGCCTCCAGCGAGTGCTGTTTCGGCATTTGAATACACCTACCGATTCACCAATTCAACCGATTGCTTCAACAAGCAACAGAACTGGAACGCATGTTATGAGGTCAACATGACATGGACGTGGCCTGCCAACGAAGACGATGGTGGCGTCACATGGAACATCTACAGGATGGACACCGACCCAAGCGAACTTGACCTCAAATACGCAACGCCACTGGTAACTGGATTGGCCGGAGTTCAAGGTGAGCAAGGTTGGTTCAATCAATCTGGACTTGAAGCAGATGGCATACGCCCTCTTCGAACCTATTACTACGTCCTTGCACCGATTGACGGTAAAGGTAACGAAAACACGAACCAACTCCCAAGCGAAAACATCCTCCCTGTGGAAATACAGGATCAATGGTGGGATTACAACCAGCACATCATCCCAGAGGAACCTGCTCCACCCGAGCCTCCACTCGGCATTTCATGGCTACAGGATGTTCTGGACTACACAGAGGATGACGAGTTCAGGTTTGCTGGAATTGCCGTATTGATGCTCGTGGTTTTGAATGCGCTGTTTGTACCGATTACCCTTCGAGCCAAGAAACGACTCAAGAGGGTTATCTCCGCACGTAGACGAAATGAAGCCACACTCAACATGGCTGATGAGTTCGAAGATTTCTTCCAATGAAACGGTTGATTTTCGAACCGTCATGTTCATGACTAAACTCTCGGTGGCTCGCATCGCTGCGGTGATCGCATAGCCTGGCCATTGCGCTGGATTGCTAATCCAGTGGGTTAAGTCCCTCGGGAGTTCGAATCTCCCTCACCGCGCCATCAACCTACGATACCTAAGAAACCCAAGGAATCCGGTGGGATAAAAGACACCAACACCAGCGAGAAGAACATCGCTCCGAGATACATCAGCGATCGGGAAAACGACTTCGCTGCCTTTGGCATTCGGCCGTCTTCATCGAGCGGTTCGTTGACGTCAATTTTCCAAACCGATTGAGCGTACCAAACGGTAAGACCGCCCGCTACAAAGGCCCACAACAGCGGAAGACCTGATTCCGGCCAAAAGCATGGTACGGATCCCAGCATAAACAGTCCTGCGCAGTATAATTTTGATTCAACAACGGTCCGCCTGGCACCCTTAACCTCATTCATCATCGGGACGTTTGCTTTTGCGTACTCACCCGAGCGATACAATGCAAGGGCCCAGAAGTGCGGCGGTGTCCAAAGAAAAATCAAAGCGAACAACATCCATGGAATCGGTGAACCCAAATCCAGTGGATTCATCGAATTGATGGAATCCGCTGCTGCTGCTGCCCACCCAATCAACGGAGGTGTTGCTCCCGCTGCGCCCCCAATAACGATGTTTTGAGGAGTCCTGCGCTTGAGCCATATCGTGTAAACAAAGACGTAAAATCCAACCGAAAAAAAGGACCAGAATGCAGCCTTCCAATGAAGCAAGAAAAACAATGAGGAGCCCAGAATCGAGATGATAATTCCAAACATCAAAGCGGTTCTCGGACGCATCTGGTCAAGCGGCAGCGGTCGGTTTTTTGTTCTCCGCATTTTTCTGTCAATATCACGGTCATACCACATGTTAATGGCATTTGAACCCCCTGCAGATAACGTTCCACCAACCAATGTGACGAGAGAGGTCCACAGTGTGTCAGACCATGTTCGTTCCACATCGATCAAATCGTGACGGGCGATTGAGTCGTGAACAAGTATTGCGCAAATGGCTGTAATCTGGAGGAGTACAATCACTCGAAGCTTCATCAATCTGATGAAAAGCAAAAGCAGCGATGGTTGATTCTCGCTCATTCACTCCCACCATGAGGGTCTGGTATACGAAGATACGCCAACCTCAGCATCATGAGTGTTACAGCTGCTGCAATGAATGAAGTTACACCAAATACAAGGTGTAGAAGCGAGATGAATTCAGGAAACTCCTGTGGGTCTGCAAGCATGATGTACATCCCACCGACAAGCACATTGAGCATCCAAAACCCAGTCACGACATTCGTTGCAGTCGAGAAACCTGTACCTTCGCCATAGTTGCGTACGTCCATTCGGATTTTGGCTGATGTAAGAATCAGCACCAAACCGACGATTCCAGCACCGAACCTGTGGACCATTTGAACAAGAACTCCAGGTCCATCGATGCTTGGCAGAACAGAACCCTGACATTTTGGCCATCCGGTTGGGAACCCTATGCTGCATGCTTGGTTGTATTGTCCTCCTGAAGTACTGGAAACCCAAGCACCGAGAATAAGGAGGATAAATACAGAGGCGGTGATGTTGATCAACCGCTTTTTTTGCCGTAGAAGGAAACTACGCGAAGTGTTCAGAAAGTTCCATGTTGCTCCTTCTTTGACGCGCATTGCAATGTATTGCCAAACAAGCAGAGAAATAAAGATGCTCGCCAAAGAAAGATGCATTGCAACCGTCCAATCCGCATTGTCGAAAAAGACCGTAACAGCACCAGCAATTGCTTGTACGACCAGAAGAACCCCTGAAACCGCTGCCAAGTTTCTCAACCCATTACCATACTCCGATTTGAGCCTATGAGCTACCACAGCATTGATCAGAATCGGAATTGCGATAATTCCAACCAACATACGATGGAACCACTCAACAAAAATTTCGAAGATTGTGTAACGATGGTCTGCGCCCCGACTGTCGATTTGATCGGGATTGGCTTCCCAGTATGCAGCCTGTTCTGACTCATCGACCATAAAGCCCCAAGTTCCGAAGCACTGAGGCCAGTCCGGACAGGACTCCCCCGCATCATGAATACGGATTGTACCTCCTACGACGATGATTGACGCAGCCATGGCAATGAGGACTAGTGGTAGCATTGAAGGACGCTTCCACCAAGACTGGCCCATGTCAAGCCGTGAAGGCGGCCCTCTTTTAACAAGACCCTGCGTCCACGAATCATGAACAGGTCATGGGCATTGAGCATGGCAGTTCTTTTCATCGTGATTCTCTCTTCACAATCCGTTGCTCACGCTGGTCATTTTGACGAAGACACACCGCCAAAAATTTACGACGTTCGAACGTTTGATGTCAACTGTGCCCTTACCAACGTAACCTGCTCAGCAAACGAAACAACCCATCTCATCGAATATTTTTCAGCAGACTGGTGTGAGCCGTGTGTTCTCGTCTCCGAACAAATCGCTTCACTCAACAGAACGGACACAACAATCCTCCAGCATCACCCCTCTCCGAGAGATTTGCATTTTTTCTCCGAATCAAACATTCGTTTGTATGAAACATACGGATTTTGGGGAATCCCTGATGTTGTTTTGAGTGGAGAAGGGCTCCTTGTTGGTTCATCCCAATCCAATGTTTTGACATCAACGCTCGATAATTTTACACGCCAATGGAACGGTTTTGTTGAACTTACTCTCACCAATGGTACACTTTCATGGGAAGCCAATGATGGCCATGTTGTCCACGTTTGGATCACCAAGAATCGCCCCCATGAATACTCACAAATCGATCAAGAATTTGTGGTTACAAATCACGTTCAATTCAACGTTACGGGTAACGCCGAAAACAACACCGCATCAAACGGTTCAAACCAGAGTGAAGCGCTCAACCACACGTACATTAATTCAATTAACATCTCGAACTTGTTGGATGAAGACGTCACAAGCATCGTGGTTACCCTGGAGACGCCTGGGCGTATTCCTCTCTCGTACGCATCTTCCCTCGCTTCGCTTGGTTACGATTTAATCGATGAAAATCCAAACAACCTCTTTATTCCAGAATCAACGTACAACGGCGAGCCGGATGTCGCTATCGCTGTATTCGGATTCACATTAGCCGCAATCGTTCCTGCATTCATCATTTATGTTCAAACCGTTAGGAAACAACGTGCTACGGATTATGAATCCGAATGAGAACCTTCCGATGGGTTGAAGAACAGGACCTCAGTCGAAACACTGCGACGGTTATGTCGTAAGGTGAAAAAATGGTCAAGCCAGCACGACTCCACACACGTTTTGAACGAGCTCGAATCATTGGTGCGCGTGCACTCCAAATCGGAATGGGCGCCCCACTTTATGCCAAGGAAGATGAACTTCGTGAAGAGTTCAAGGCCGAACTTATCTCCCTCTACGGACTTGAAGAAGCAAGCGTCCGTTTCGTTCTCGATCCACTCAAAATTGCTGTTTATGAGTACGACAACGAACTCATCCCAATCGATATCGATCCTCACCTCGATGAGTGATTCCCAGTCAGGCGAATCAAGTGACATTTGATTCGGAATATGAACCCTTTTTTCAACCACCAGGGTGGATTATAGGACCTGTTTGGGCGGTTCTTTACACGACACTTGCCATAAGTATCACTTCGGTTCTAAGCAAAAGAGACGATTTGCAACAATTCAACCTCATCATTCTGTGCTTTGTCATCCAATTGACGCTGAACCTTGCATGGCCCTCAGTGTTCAATTCAGAACGATACCTTCTCTCGCTGTTGATGATTATTGGAATGGTTGTCTTCTCGATTGCATACGTTGTTCTCATTCATGGGACAACCCCGTTTGCATCTCGACTGATGTGGCCTTACATCGCTTGGGTCAGTTTTGCTGGCATCATCAACGCAGCATACTTGTTGAATTCTCTACAATGATGTTAACCGCTGAGTTCACCGGTTTCGCTCATGAAACGAAGAACGACAACGCCGATGACAATCAAACTGATGCCAACAATTCCAGCAGCATCGATTTTTTGATCGTACAAGAAGTACGAGACAATGGTGATGGTTGCCACACCGACACCCGACCAGATGGCGTACGCAACGCCAACAGGTATTGTATCAAGGGTAAGTGAAAGGAAATAGAAGGCAGCACAGTAACCGACGACAACAATCAGCGAAGGACCCCACCGTGTGAACCCCTCGGTTGATTTGAGAGAGGCGGTCGCTAAAACCTCAGAAAAAATTGCCAAACCAAGAAACAACCACTTGCTCATGACATTGGCTTTGCTCTATCGTATATGAAAATGACAATTCGACTTATTGATTGCAATTGAGGAGAACGGGTTCAAAGACAAAATCTTCAGATGTTGAATCCGTAATAATCTGATTCGATAAGGTCGTCAAGAGAATGTCTTGGCAGCAATACCGTGCGTACTGCCCAAAAATCGGTGAAGATTCGATAGGTTGCTGTCTTATCGAGATAATCCACACCGCTCGAACCTCCTGTCCCCATTCGTCTTCCGATCATTCTCTCAACCATTCGAGCATGGGTTTGTCGGAAGAGAAGCATGGATTGTTCGAGTTGAACAACAGTATCAATGAATCGACGTGGCCAAGACAGGAGCGGTAGTTCAGGATAGGATTCAATAAACAACAAACCAGCACGTGCCCGGTTTGTCTCCCCTTCTGGTTTGAGAAAACTCCGAGCAGAAGCAAGGTTCGCATCCATCCTCGGTTTGAGCTTGTCGACGCTTCCATGGCCGATTGAGACCATGTGTTCGACAACTCGATCCGAATGAGATTTCATCGTTGCGAGGTGTGCATCAACGTACGCATCAACTGTTTTTTCATCTCCATCCTCGGTAGGAATCGAACCGTTAATCGGTGTTCTGGACAGCCACGACGTAATCAGTTCCTCAATCGTCGGTTCCATCGATATTGCATCAAGCGTTTCATACGCTTCATCACTGATCTTGCCTTCCTTGTGGAGTTTTTTCATGTGCGCCATGGGATCCATGTCGGAAACTCTTGATTCCTGTTTGAGACCAAGACGCATTTCCATAGCGCGCATTTGCCACGATTCAAATCCAGAAGATGTGCCCAAACGACCTCGAAAAGCAAGGAATCCTTGTGGGCTCAACGTTTCCATAACCTTCCACTGATTGGACAGGAGTCGAAAAATCTCAATCACACGCTCCAAATGATGAACCATTTGCGGCAATTGCACTTCCTCTACGGATTCCTGAACAAGGTATCCATGCACTGCGTCCAGTTCTGCACGGACTTGTTTGAACCACAACTCAAAGGCTTGGTGAGTGATGATAAAATGCATCTCGTCGTTGGAGGGTTCAGGACTGTGGCCTGCTGGACCGGATTGCAATTGAAGCAATTCATCGAGACGTAGATAACCAGAATAGGTCATCCGATTTGCTGGGGAGTCTGAACCTGCCATGTTCTCTGATGGAGATTTAGCATTTGAACTCTTCACATGATATTGACATTTTTGAAGCGGCTGATATCGGTGGAAGCATAACAGTCATAGAGTGCATACGAAACCCCTCGACATGGGCGTAGACCACTCCACACTCCTGTCTTGGCTTGCGGACTACGATAAGGACAACATTACAATCGGTGTTGTCGCGTCTCATTCATCGCTTCAAATCCTCCATGGAGCTCGCATGGAAGGCTTCCGAACCCTCGGAATCGCTGTCGGGGAAAACCGTCGACGTTTTTACAAAGCGTTCCCAGGTGCTGAGCCTGACGAGTGGTTGATGCTGGATGATTATCGTGAAATGCTCGATCATGCGGAATGGCTTCGGAGCAAGAACGTCGTGATGGTCCCACACGGGTCTCTTGTTGAATACCTCGGAAGCGAGAATTTCCGAAATTTAGAAGTCCCAACCTTTGGAAATCGAGGGATTCTCCGATGGGAAAGCAGCCGTGCAAAGCAACGGGATTGGTTGATTGCTGGTGGATGTACCATGCCAAAAGTGCTTGAAGACCCTCACGACATCGATGGACCGGTCATCGTCAAATATGCTGGTGCAAAAGGAGGACGAGGTTATTTCATCGCCCGAGACTATCGAGATTTTCGACGAAACGTCGACATTGAAGAGGAATTCACCATTCAAGAGTACGTCCTTGGCTGTCGTTACTACCTCCACTTCTTCTTTGATCCACTTGCAAGCGATGGTTATCAGGTGCAAGGTCGTGGAAAATACGCTGGAAAGAATCTCGGACGACTTGAGTTGCTTTCCATGGATCGTCGAGATGAGGCCAACGTTGACGAATTCTACAAACTTGGTTCCTTGCGAGATCTACGAGAATCCGGAATGGAACCCTCGTTTGTCGTCACCGGTAATCAGCCGGTCGTGATACGGGAATCGTTGTTGCCTCGGGCTTTCGAAATGGCAGAAGGAACCGTCGCTGCTTCTTTTGAACTGGAAGAAGATTCACGCGGCATGATCGGGCCGTTTTGTTTGGAGACGATCGTCACAGATTCACTTGAATTCAAAGTGTTTGAAATCAGTGCTCGTATCGTCGCAGGTTCAAATCCATTCGTTGGAGGTTCTCCTTACTCGGACATCAATGAGACGCGCATGTCAACGGGTCGACGCATCGCACGAAGCGTACGCAACGCATTGAACGACGACAGATTGGACGACATTCTCTCCTAAGCATCAATCCAAACTTGGTGCTGGTGGAACCCCTGAACCATCATCTTCAGGTAAATCTGCAATTTCACTTTCAATCTCATCAACGAGGTCACCAAACTCAACCTGCTTTGGTGTTGCCTCATCAGCAATGATTTGGGAAGCCGATACTTCACCGCTTTCGGCTCGTCGCACTTGCTCTTCCAAATCCCTCTTAATTCGCTCTCGTTCTTCCATTGTCGGTACATTGAACGTACAGACAAGTTGAATCTCTTCCCCAAAGGTGAGTTCGCCAGCATACTCCATTAAATCGCCATAAGCGTTGGCAATGACCTGGAATTTTGTTGGATCTTTTGAACGTCGCTTCTTGTGCTTTTTGTAGTAGTGAACAAACACCTGATAGGTTCCTGCAGGTGCTTCACCTTCGGGCCACACAACGTTTTCAACTGGTTTCCGAGAGTCGGGGCGAACGTTTGCATCGACATCGAGTTCACCGTTGCAGGCCGATTTTCTGTTTCCACCGTGAATGCGCTCTCCTGATGGACAAACAACGTGAAGGTCGAGGTCGTTGTAATTGTTCCACATCAGTGAAACTTGAACATCCGATGAGCGGGCGCCTTCTCGCTCGAGGCGAGCACGTAGTTCTTCCAATGCCCTGGATGCTGCTTCTCGTCGCTCTAGGGCTTCTTTTTCTTGTGCAGCACGAATTTCTGCGAGTCGTTGTTCCTCCGCAGCAGCGAGTTCTGCCTGTCGTGCTGCTTCTTCAGCATCACGTTCTGCTTGAGCAGCAGCGTCACGCTCAGCGTTAAGTCGAGCCTCTTCTGCGGCCTTTTCTGCAGCGATTCGATCGCGCTCTGCCTGTTCTTCCTGTTCTTTTTTGAGTCGTTCTTGCTGCTCTGCGAGTGCCGCTTCTTCTTCCTCAAGACGGCGGCGCTCCTCTTCCTCGCTACGGCGAGCCCATTCTTCATCTCGCAAACGACGGCGCTCAAGCATCTCTTCTTCAGACTCTTCCTCGTCATCGTGATCGGGTTGTTCTTCTTCTGTTTCTGGCGGAGGTGTATCCACCACCGGTTCTACTGCAACCGCAACAGGTTGCGGCTCTTGCTGGATGAGCGTTATGCTGCCACCGGATAAATTCCTACGACGGCGCTCTGCTTCAATCATCAACAGCTTTCGCTCAAATTCGGAACGTGCACTGGAAAAGCTTGACCCTTTTACAGGTGCTCTTAATCCATCAGCTACCATGCCCTGACGCACTTCGAGCGCTGCATCTCGACGAACCAAAATGAACCAGACACCTAAGACAAATCCTCCTCCGAGAATGCCTAGAACCAGAATTGAACCTGTGTCCATGTTCGTCGGAAAACCTACTGTGTCTTTTATCATTTGCTTGTTTAATTTCAAGATTGAACACATGCAAAGCATTGAATGTATCAAGCATCTCGTCATGACATGAACAAGTCCGAACGGCTTAATCGCCTCCTTCCAAACGGACGAGGTGTCTGGATTCCTATCGATCACGGCATGTCGGATTTTCCAACCGTGGGCCTTGAGGACACCGAGTATCTGATACGGGAATTGACGGATGCGGGTGTTAATGCCATCATTGCACACAAGGGAGTTGTAAGTCACTACCACCATTTGTGCGATGGAACCAACACGAGTATGGTTATTCATTTTTCAGCATCAACTCGACATGGCGGTCTCGATGCAGACCGTAAAGTCGCAGTTGGCCAAGCATCCGAAGTCGAATCAAGAGGCGGTGTGGCTGCATCAGCTCAAATCAACATTGGCTCCGATGGTGAAGCAACGATGTTGGAAGCAATGGGGAAATTAACCACAGAGTGCCATCAGCGAGAATTGCCTGTGCTGGGCATGGTCTATGCACGCGGGCCAAATCTGCAGGTCGACGGCGACGAGACCAACGGAGTTGCACATGCTGCACGAATTGCTTTTGAAATTGGTTGTGACGTTGGAAAAACCACCTGGACCGGTGATGAAAAGACGTTTGCTCGAGTGACATCTGGTGTTCCAATTCCATTGTTGGTCGCTGGAGGCCCGAAATCGGACACACGTTCCATGCTTGCTATGGTCAAAATGGCGATGAACAACGGTGCTGCAGGGGTCTGCATGGGTCGCCAAGTTTTCGCCCATGAATCTCCAAAATCTGTCGCAAAGGCACTAATGATGATTGTTCATGACGAAGCATCTGTTGATGATGCAATGACGGTAAATGGCCTGCTGTGAGGTAATTTAATGGAAGTCTGGCTTGAATCATCCCAAAAAACTGGGAACAAAGGGATCGATGCTGTATTTTCACTCGATGTTGAAAACGGAATATCTGTTCGGGACGGTTGCTTGTATCGAGATGGGGTTCAAATTGGTGGCCACATTCACATCGACTCTGAATCCGCACAATCTCAAGCAAGAAGCCTCGCAGGTAGTGTCGAGTGGATTCTTTTGACGTTCGAAGATTGGTCAATGATTCCAATTGAGAATGTTTTAGCCGCAACTGAATCGACGCCAACCAAAGTAGCAGCACAAATTGTTCAACCGATTCAAGCACAAGGGGCAGCCTTTGCACTCGACATTGGTGTCGACGCATTGTTGTGCACAAACAACTGTCTTGAAGCGGCATTGGTTGCCAAGTCGCTTCGCTTGGAGCAAGTTACTGAAACACCGTCAATGGGTTCCAAGAAAAGAGAACCACTGCAACTTACCACCATGACCATTACCGCTGTACAAGAAGGACACTCTGGCGACCGAGTATGCATTGACCTGTTGTCCATGTTGGAGGAAGGAGAGGGCTTATTGGTTGGTTCAACCGCTCGCTCATATGTCCTTATTCACGGTGAAACGATTCAATCAAAATACGTACCAACGCGGCCTTTTCGAATCAATGCAGGTAGCGTGGAAGCATACACGCTCCTTGCAGATGGTTCTACGAAATACCTTTGCGAATTGAAGTCCGGCGATGAAATCTTAATCGTTGGAAGTGATGGTGCAACGCGTGCAGCAACCGTGGGTCGAATGAAAATCGAATACCGTCCTTTCATTCTATTGAGATTTAAGGATGAAAATACTAATGAAGGACATGTGTTCATTCAACAAGCGGAGACGGTTCGCTTGGTTTTGAACGATGTTGGAGTCTGCTCTGTGACAAACCTATCGGTTGGCGATCGCATTCTCGGGAGCACGCTCTCCACAACCCGTCATGTCGGACAAAGCATCTCTGCTCCGTCTCAGGAGCGTTGAATTATGGCAGTACTGGGAGAAGGAAGGGCGCATGGTGCATGCAGTCTACTCCATGCAGCAGGTACTGGATACGGTGCCAGCATGGCGCTCGATTTACCCATAATGGTTCGCCTACTCGATCGAAAAAGCAAACTCGAACTTCATGATGAAGATGGTCTGCTTTCTCAAGTCGTCGAAGCATGGAAAGCTGCAGGATATGATTTGCCTACGGATGAGGAAAATCTGCACTGGGCTGTTCAGTCAAAGATACCGCAACGTCAAGGACTAAAATCCTCATCAGCGTTGTGTGTTGCAGCAATTCGGGCTCTTTGCGATTCAATGGAAATGTCACTTGAAATGCATCAACTCGTCGCCATAGCCGTGGATGCACAAGTTCGTGCTGAAATCACCTTGACAGGAAGCATCGACGACACGTGGGCTTGCGTTGCAGGAGGATGGAAACTCATCAACGCCAATGAACCCAACATTGAGCAAGGGGTGTTGCTTGAGGGGAATGGACCCAATCGAGATGAATGGAAGGTGCTGCTGATTTCTCGTGGACCCCGTGAAGTTCGGCCTTCCCTTGACGATTTTCTTCCTCATCAGCAACAATTTATTCAGGCTCTTAATGCTATACAGGACGGGAATGAACTGGTTGCTCTTACACTCAACGGTCGTGGCGTTACCGGAGCAACGAGGGATCACAAAGCGAGAATATTGGCAAACGACGCACTTGTCAACGGGGCACGTGCTGCTGGCTTAAGCGGTTCTGGAACCGCTATTGTAATCGTGATTCCAATTCAATTAGAAGGAGTGATTCAGCGTATCAAAACGTGGTACGAAAACAAACATCCGCAGATTAATGTGATTGAAACTCGGTTCTTGAATCCTGAACGAAACGAGTCTGAGGAGTAAGGCTCAAGTTCTTGAAGACGTGATGTTTGGGACGAACGAGTGCAATGAAGATGCGCCTTGGTGAGAACCTGACCATGACTCTCTTTGGAGAGAGTCATGGAAACCTCGTAGGGGCCTTGTTGGAAGGTGTTCCTGCTGGGCTTCAAATCGATGAAGAACGAATTGCTCAACGCATGTTGACCAGAAGACCGGGAGGTCATTTCGCAAGTAAGCGCAAAGAGGACGATGTTGTTGAATTGCTCACAGGAATCCACAACGGTTACGCGACAGGACAACCAATTTTAATTCAAATACGAAACAAAGATGCAAGAGGTAACGAATACAGCTTCATTCCGAACCACCCAAGACCGGGACATCAGGACCTCCTCATGTCACTTCGAAGCGGTGGCTATGCCGATTTGCGTGGAGGGGGTTCCTCTTCTGCACGACTAACTGCGGGAATTGTAGCCTCAGCAGCAATCGTCGAGCCTTTGTTGGGAGAAATACAAATCGATGCACATGTTGGTGCTGTTGGCGATATTGAGGCTGCTCGAATCGATAAATGTCCGGATGAGTGGGCCAACGAACTCTGCGAGCAACTTCGTTGTCGCGATTCAAGCGTCGTCGAAGAGATGAAAGAACGCATCAACACCGCTCGAAAAGAACTGAATTCGATTGGAAGTCGAGTCGATGTCCTTGTTTCGAACATTCCTCAAGGTGTGGGTGAACCATGGTTTGATGGCCTTGAACCAGCGCTTGGACGGGCTTATCTTTCCATTCCTGCGGCACGTGCTGTTGCATTTGGAAGAGGTTTTGATGCCGTTCGAATGACTGGTATCGAACACAACAATCCGTGGGGTGGCACACCGGATGAACCCATCCAAGAAGGCGTCCAACCCGATGGTAGCATCGCTGGGCTTTCCTCTGGTTCCAAACTCTTTGCTCAAATTGCCTTCAAGCCCCCATCCAGTATTGCAGCCTCACAAGTTACGTTGGATTTAGAAGACGGTGAGAAAAAGCCACTCACTGTGAAAGGACGTCACGATCCGGTACTGGGACCACGTGCTGTTAGCGTTGCACGAGCCATGACAACGCTCGTTCTATGCGATCTTCTCCTGAGGAAACGTGATGCTTTGTGAGTGGTAAAGTCGTTCACAAATTTGGGGGATCTTGTCTACGAGAGCCTGTTGACATTCAGAAAATAGCAGAGGTCATTGAAGGTGAAGATCAAGCGATCCTCGTGGTATCTGCTCTGTGGGGTACCACCGATCGGTTGTACCGCGCCGCAAGAGATCCCGATTATGCAAGTCGATTGGTACAAGACTTGTCAAAACAACATCTACGTTTCGCACCAGGGCTGGACACTTCCAGAAATGCGCATCTGTTTTCCATGGTCCTTCACAATCTCAAAGATGCGCTGCGTCTCCTTGCGCAGAACCCAGAAGACCGCTCAGCATTGAACAATTTGCTTGCATCTGGTGAGCGACTGAGCGCACTTGTCGTTGCACATCGGCTTCAAGAGTATGGTTACGATGCTTACCCTCTAGGAGCAGAAGACATCGGGATCACGCTCGATGGGAACTATCAAGCAAACCATGTCGATATACAGGCTTCAAGCATTAAACTTGAGCCAAATACACTTTACGGCACACCTGTTATCACGGGTTGGTTTGGCGAAGGACAGAACAAGGAAATCGCAATCCTAAGTAGAGGAGGGTCCGATCACTCTGCAACAGCCATCGCCAACCTCATCAACGCTGATCGTGTCATCCTCTGGAAAGATGTCCCGGGCATCTTCACGCTGAATCCACGTTGGGGCGTGCGGTCCGAAACCATTCCCTACCTGACTTATCAAGAGGCAATTGAATTGTCGTTGATGGATACACCGGTCCTACACCCATCAACCATTGAACCGTTAATTGAACCCAGCATCACCCTTGAAGTCCGTCACCTCTATCATGGAAATGATGAGAAAAACACCAAAATCGGACCTCCACGACCTGAAAAACAACTCAAAGCAATTGGTTGTTTACCGAATGTAATCAGCCTCGGATTTTCACATCACCATGTGGATTCTCATCAGCGTCAACTCGTCAAAATACTTGGTGATTTGGCACAAAATGACGTCCATTGGTGGGGCTTGGAATCGAGATTGGGCGATTCACGCTTGATCGTTTCTCAACATGACATGCATCGGGCTGCATCCATCTTTGAGCGTTTTAACATCGAACCTCAACTCCATCACCACCTCGGGCTGCTCTCACTTATTGGCTGCGATGAGAGCAATGTCGATTCGATCAATGCTGCATTCGAAACAACCGAATTTGATTTGACTTGGCTCAATCAAACCTCATCTGCTGCTCGCGTAGCGATTGATGGCGAAGACCTTGTTCAGGCATTGCACATCTTGCATGATTTGATTCAAAAACGAAATCAATCTTTCATTCAGCAATCGTGAATTCACTCATCGCTTGCTTCTCGACGCTTCTGTATGTATGCAGGAAGGTCCAATGCGAACAGTCCTCCAACCACGAGGAAAACGAACAAGGTTCCAAGAGCTACACCATACACCGACCCAAGTTCAACAGACTCACGAAGTCGTGTTGCCGTATCTTCCGAGAGTATTCCTACAATCCATGGCAAGATTGTGTTTGCTGAAAGAACCAAGGTTGCAAGAACGGTTGCAATGATTGGATTAATGATCAAAGAACGGTGATATTTACCAACGATTTTCTTTGGATTCATGACATAAACCTCATTGGTGCGAATGCTGGTATCCAGCATTGAATAACGGAGAACGCCATTTGACAATTCAAAGTACATGATGAGAAGAACGGAATAAATCACGACCAAAGAAGCAAGCACGGTGGGACTATCAGCGAGTCCAAACAGATCATTTACGCTCGTTTTGGATGAAGCGAAACGCATGATTGCCAAAATGAACAGGAGGTAGGATCCCAACATGTAGCGAGCGTCCCTTTGGTAAGCTCCCCAGAATCCAAGACCCGTTGCACCAACAATAATTCCTATTTGGAACAACAGTGCGAGATCTGCACTACCAAGCAAGAGGAACCAAATGGTGCCTTCTGGTGGTGAAATGATGTAGGTGAGGAGTGCGAGACCGATGAGGATGACGTAAACTCCAAGCTGCATGTTCTGAACGAACTTGTCCGGTGGAAGAAACTTCATCTTTGGAACGATTGGACCGCCGATCAAACTTTCGATGAAGGAAGGCATTTCCAATTCAGGTATCGCCTCTTTGGGAATTTCCGAACCAATTCCCATTTGTCCAGCAATCTTCTTGCGGCTTGGAGCAGAAGAGCGAACAACCTTTCCATCGTAGAGATGACTTGTGTCCGAGGTTGTCTTTCGCATGGTCATTGTCAATTCACCTCAAAATCCTCTTGCACCTGCAAGCGCAGTTGAAAGCAACATATCCGGCTCCCAATCCATGATGTTCACGCCAAGTCCACGCAGTTCCCCGATCAAAACATCGCGTTCCGTTTTCATTACCTCATATCCTGTTCGATCGAGGCGTTTCGCATCAAATTCAAACTCCAGCGAGGATGGAGAGAGTACGGTAACATCGAAATCACGAGCCCTGAAGTCTCTCAATGCATTGACAATTGTTGGATCGTCCTCAAGATTCGACAGGAAGATGATCGGACTGCCCTTGTTGATGTGCGGTAGAATGCGGTTGACAACAACTTGCAGAGGTATGTTTCCACGAGCAACAGCCCCTGCCAATTTGGTTAAGATAACGTAGAGCTGTTTCTTGCCGGTGTCGCGATCGACACTCACGACTTCATCGCCATAAACGACGACGCCGACAGAATCTCGACGGCCTAGGAAGTACTTTGCAAGGGATGCGGCTGCACGAGTGGAATAAACCAATGCATTTCGACTCACTGGGCCCGTTTCACTCACCGCTCTTGAATCGATGATGATGATGACATCGGAAACAGCGTCTCGCTCTCGTTCATTGACCATCAATTTTCCAGAACGCGCATAAGCATTCCAATTGATTGCTCGGAAGGAGTCACCGTCAAAATACTCTCGAAGCGAATAAAATTCCGAACCAGGACCTGGTTGTCTGATGTTGACTGCCCCCGTGAAGATTTTTGGTACACGGGATTTGACAAAGGTCTCTTTGAGATCTTCCATTTTCGGGAATACAAGGAAATCGTTGTAGACATGCATTTCTTTTTCCTTGTGAAACAATCCAAATGGGTCTTGGACACGAACCGCCACTGGACCCACACTGTAGAAGCCGCGCAACGGGCATTCAAGCGTGTACTCGATGTAGGTTTCTCGTCGTGGACCCAGTTCCATCAAAATGTAGTTTGAACCTTCTTTGATTCGCATGACTTCAGGGACTCGGTCGCGAACCTCGAGAATTTTTGCAAGTCCAGAGTTGTTCTGCATCCGTAACGTAACGGTGAGTTCTCCGTCCTCAAAGATTCGCGCCCCTGAGAGTTTGCGCATAGCAAGGACACTGCCCAAGGCAACGCCTTCTTCACCCATCCACTCTTCTGCTCGTCGTCCGGTAGAAGCAACGTCAGCATGACCACCAAAAAGGGCAGCCCACGTCAAAAACACAAAGATGACCACTGCGATCGTGACCAACTGTGAGTTTCTTAGCGTCAGACCGAGGAGGTACATGGCAACCGCCATACTCCCCAGCATTGCTGATTTACGACTCCACATCCGAGAACACCTCTAGTCAAGTATGATTTAACGATCTCAAACGGTAGGTACTGGAACTTCTCGTAGAATGCTTTGCATAACTTCGCCAGCCTCAAGACCTTTGATTTGGTGCTCTGGCTTGAGAATCATTCTGTGTGCAATTGCAAGTTCTGCAATCGATTTCACATCATCAGGCGTTACGAAGTCACGGCCTCGCAATGCGGCTGCCGCACGAGAGGTCTTGAGCAACGCTTGAGAACCACGAGGCGAAGAACCGACAAGAACGCGAGGATCTTCACGAGTTCGAGCAACTACTTCGACCATGTACATACGAATGGCAGGATCGACGTAGATGTCTTCACAGGCTTGTTGCATTGCGATAACACGCTGCGGGTCGGTGATAACGTCAACATCGACAGCATCCTTTCCACGTGTGATACGTCGAGCAAGGATTTCATCTTCGTCAGCACGGTCTGGGTAACCAACACTCATCTTGAACATGAAACGGTCAAGTTGAGCTTCTGGAAGCGGGTAGGTACCCTCTTGTTCGACCGGGTTTTGAGTCGCCATAACAATGAACGGTGCAGGAAGTTTGTGGGTGACGGTACCGATTGTCACTTGCTTCTCTTGCATAGCCTCAAGCAATGCTGCTTGTGTCTTTGGCGGAGCACGGTTGATCTCGTCAGCGAGGAGTAGGTTGCAGAACAGTGGTCCTGGCTTGAATGTGAATTCACCTTTCTTTGCATCATAGATGTTGGTACCTGTGATGTCAGCCGGTAGCAAGTCAGGCGTGAATTGTACACGCTTGAAGTCGCAACCGAGTGCATCAGCAAACGTGTTGGTCATCAAGGTCTTTGCCAATCCAGGGTAATCCTCAAACAAGAGGTTTCCGTTGGAAAGGATGTTGATGAGCACGTTATCGATGACGTGGCTCTTACCGATGATGACTTTCTGGACTTCGGCACTGATCGCTTGTGCGATGGCGCCAACGGCGGAAAGTCGCTCTCGGACTTCAGGGGTGCTTTGGTGCTTCGGCTTAGCCGGAGCGGCCGGTGCTGCAGGTGCGGCGGGCGCCACTGGGGCTGCTGGTGCTACCGGAGCGGCTGGTGCCGCTGGTGCTGCAGGCGCAGGTGGTGCTGGTGCCGCTGGCGCTGCTGGCGCTGGCGCGGGCGGGGCTGCTGGTGGTGCGGGGGGTTGCATGTCATTTTCCTCCTATTTTCTTCAGTTTCCCCAACGACGAATAATCGGTATAATGTTCCGAAGTTCTTCGTTGGAATATGATCGTGCTGAACTTACCAGTTCAACAAGGCGTGGGTCACGAACCATCTGCATGATTTCTGCAGGGGTTTTGCGGGCAAACTCGTCCCGCGTGAGGTCATTAAACTGCCGAACCTTTGAGAGGAATGCCTCTCGGACTCGGACTTGGTACAGCGATGAATCAACTTTTGTCGGACGTTCTCTAAATCGAGTGAGATCGAAAACATGTCTCCAATTCTCTTTTTCAGGTACGACCATAATCGCTATTGCAAGAAGCGCAAAGAGATTGAGAATGATGAGCCACTTCAGGTAAACATCACTCGTCAATAAGACAACTGCACCAATGGCTTCAGTGAAGGGCTGGGTTGCAATGCTTGAAACGTGACGGCTCTCATCAAACACGACATTGAATTCATCAACATTACGCGTGATTGTGGACGACAACTCATCGTTGTCAAATTCCATCATGTCACGTATCAAGGCACGGAAGAAGAGTTCGTTTCCTTGCCATGTAGTATCACCTCGAGATGACGACAAACCGTCAGGATCGGTGGACCAGCAAGTGTGACCGTTTTGGATGTAAATTTCTCCGCATTGCTGCTTTCCTGTAAGATCTGCATCAGCTCGATTCCACAAATGGTTCGCAAAGACCGAATGGTCTGAAACGAATACGATGCTGCCTGTTACCGAAACTTCACCGAGTGTGTTTGATCCAGCTATTCTGTCGTATGTGTTTATGCCCGGATAATCCATTCGGACGATTAAATCTGTTTTTCCAGTCTTGGGGTTGTTGGCGCTGTTGATGTCAAAGTTGCCACCTGTCGCTACAAACGCTTGATCGCTTGCAGATGCAAGAACGCTTACCTTTCTTGAATCATCCTCCAAGTCAAGAACCTGTATCGCAGTTGGCGCATGGAAGAGTACAGGCATACGACAATTGTCAACGTCATCAGAGTTGACCGCTGCTTCTGTACAAGGTGTTCGAAGTGAAGGTTCGTCCATCAAATCGAGGTCTTCATTGACTGAGGCTACGGACCATAACTTGGTTTCCTGTGGAGGCATGCGTACCTCACTTTGATCGGTTACTTCATAGAACCATTTTCTGTCGGAGACGGGTGCATCAAAATAATTTACACCAAATTCTTCTCCAACACGCTTTGCGTTGGTCGAGTTGGCAGCAAGGATAACTTTCCCTCCCTTTTCGGTAACGAAATCATGAATGGCTTGAGCTTCTGCAGCATCGAACGGTTTTTCTGGTGCTGCAATAATGAGCATGGTTCGGTGTGGATCTTGCCAATCGTTGACAAGCATCGGAGTTGACATAGTGTTGTAAATCGAATAACCTGCACCATCTTTTCCTTCCCCTAGGGTATCGCGCATCTTCGAAAGTTGTTGGTACTGGAAATCACCTTCAGCATCTCGGACATACGGCGAGAACACCGTTTCTTTCGAGGATGAGGCTGCGATGATGAGGGTGGTTGAGAGAAGAATTGAGACCACAAGTCCAATCATAAGTTTCTTTTCGACAGAGAGTTTTGTTTTCCCTGTCTCTACCATAATTTCACCTCATTCTGCGGCAAGCGCAGTATGTTCTTTTCATCGGAATCAAGATACACACATAATGATTCTCCCTTGACGTTTAGAGGATTTTTGTCCAAAGACCCCTGCACGCATCAGGCCCTAATCAGCCAACATCGAGGCGATTACGACGGAGAAAGGCAACGATTCCCAACAAAACAAACACACTTTGTGAACCAAGGGTTGGTAGGGCCGAGGAACCTTCCGAATCGGACTCGGAATTGGATGCACTGGACCCCCTATCTCCTGCATCCGAGGACTGACCGCCTCCTGCCTCATCAATAGCGATTTCAAACACTGTGCTGCGTTCCAATCCGTTTCCTTCCGAGGTGACGATGATCATCACTTCGCATGTCCTCGAAGAATGGGTTGATGACGGAGCGATTCGAAATCGGACTTCTGCTGGTGGATTATCATCAACTCCGGTTGGTTGGATTTGAGTGTTTTCGCCTTCCTCAAAGCCATCAACATCCAAGAGAGGGCATCCACGGACTTCCGCTTCTATTTTGCTCGCAGCATCCACGCTGTTGCCCATGTTTCTAAGGAGCAGCGTCTCATCAACCCAAGTTCCTGCATCGACGGAACTAACGACCAGGTTCACCTCTGGCAAGAGATTATGATGCCTCGGAATGTTCAAGTCTGCATCAATTTCCTTTGGAGAAACAGGAGCACCTGCTGCACTTTCCTCAGCAGTTACACGAATTGTTATTTTATCGCTTGGAGAATGGGCCCGTACATCATCTCCATTTGAGGTGGTCAAAACAATTGAAAACGTCTCATTTGATTGCGCGTTTACGGTAATGGATTCTTCAAACGAGGTATCTATAAACGCAACATCATCTTCAAACTCGACGCTTATTGAAAGACTGAGGTCGTTGACCCGCGGATTGTCAACGTAAAACACCAATGTGTCTTCTATCTTCCACTTTTCACCATCAAGAGCAAGGTCATAACTTGGGTCAACCTCAGAGTCCCAGCCAAATTCCCACTCATTGTTTGAGGGAAATTGTGCTGAGTGAGCAGGTAGCATTGCGAAAGCTAGGAGTGTCACCAAAAAAAAACTGTTTTTCTTCATTCACCATCACCTAAAATCTCTTGAAGGCATCGTTTTGCAAGGACTTTCACCATTGATTTTCGATACCTTGGTGGAAGCGCCGTGTTGTTGACGGGTTTTATGGATTTCATCATAGCATACGAGAGTTGAAGGATTTTGTCCGTAGAAAAGCCACCGTCGAGTTTGTCAATTTCTTGTTGATGCAAGCGCGGTATGGACTCAAGCGCAGTTGAAGCAATGCGAAGCGATGAGAGATCGCCTTCAATCCAAGATGCTGCTACACCTGCTTCGGGAAAATCCCACGATTCTCGTACTCGGAGTTTCTTGTATGATCCAACTCTGTTCTCAACACCTTCTGGGAATGTGACCTTAAGGATGAACTCACCCTCTTCAAGCACGTTGCGAGTGATGCCATCAAGTTGGAAGAACTCGTCCACGGGGATTTGGCGTTCCCCTTTCGGACCAATGATGTGGAGGAGCCCTTCAAGAACCATCAGGGACGGTGCAACATCGCCTTGGTAGGTCGCAACACAGAGTGTGTTCTGATTTGGAATGACTCGACAATCTGAACCCGTCCCACAATCTTCTTTGTGACACCAATCAATGGAACGACGCCAATCCTCGCTTTGATTGAACCAAAAGCAGCGCGTATCAAGACATATATTTCCGCCAAGCGTGGCATTGTTACGAATCAAGGATGAGGCAACCTTGCCGGCTGCCTGAGCGATGAGTGGGTGCACATCCCTTGACGAGGCAATCGAACCAAGTCGGGCCATCGCTCCTATTTCGTGCATCGAAATCGTATCAATACCTTGAACACGTGCTAGAGAAATGACGTGTTGTTTGACATTGATGTGCCATTTGTAATTTGGCAACAAATCCGTTCCTCCAGCAACCCAATCAAAAGATTCTTTGGTTTCAAGGAAGCCCGCAGCCAGTTCACAGGCCTCTTCGATGGTTGAGGGATGGTGCAGGTGGAACGGAGGCATCAACATCACTTGTCACCTCCCATTTGGCGTTGTTCTTTTTTCAACCAAGCTTTGCCTGCCAAACCGAGTTCCGCCAATTGTTCAGGAACGGGTTCAACTGCTGATTTCCAGCCTTCTACTTGATCTTCAAGCGGTCGGTCTGGATCGAAACCAAACAAGACTCCGTTCACATATGCACTCGTATCCTCACTGCGCTGTCGGCGGCGGTCTCGTTCTCTGTGTTGGGCACCTCGCTCAGCAAGCGTCTGTTGGAGCAGGCTATGTTCAAGTCGTGGAGATGGTAATTCGGTTGCTTCGATACCGCCGAGCGACCTCGTCTTCGATGAGATTGCTTTCCATACCACATCCATTGAAAGAGGCAAGGTTCGAATACGAACCCCAATCGCATCATAAACTGCGTTGACAACGGCAGGGAGTATGGGTAAAAGCGGCCCTTCCCCCGCTTCTTTTGCACCAAACGGCCCCTCTGGGTCGGAGGATTCGATAATGATCGGCGTCACATGCGGCATTTCATGGACCGAGGGAATTTTGTATTCCAAAAGATTTGGATTTTGCAAATGGCCCGTTCTTCCATAGACCATCTTTTCAGAAAGGACTTGGCCAAGACCCATGTGACAAGATCCAATAATTTGCCCTTCCACTGCAAGCGGATTCAAGGCCTTACCACAATCGTGAGCAGCCCAGACATTGGTACAAGAAACCAGCCCTGTCTCGACATCGACATCGACCTCAGCGATGTACGCTGAGAAGGAGTATGCTGGCGCCAATCCAGCAGCAGCACCCTTGTGTACACCACCCATCGGCGGCGACCGATAGGCTCCGCTCGAAATCAATGAACCCTTGTCTTCTTGTGCCTTGTGCAGCGCTTCGAGATAGGACACTCCAACCGCTGGGTCGTGCTTGTAGTAGATTCTTCGGTCGTTCAGGACCAAAACATCGGGGTGGTAACCCAACATCTCCCACGCAGCATTGAGCAATTTTTCTCGAATATCCAGTGCCGCTCGAATAGCAGCATTCGCATTCATGAACGTGACACGACTTGAATACGAACCCAGGTCGACAGGACTGGTATCGCTTTCATGAGAACGGACGTGAATCATTTCAATGGGTAGTGCCAGTACCTCGGAGACGACCTGTGCAACCGCTGTGGTCGAACCTTGCCCGATGTCTGCTGCACCTGTATGGACGGTGACACCTCCGTCCATGTCGATTTGGATGTGTACTGTTGCATGTGGAAATCGGTTCGGATCCCAGTGAATCGGCAGACCTGAACCTGAAATAAAGAATCCACAGCCGATTCCTATGCCTTTACCAAGCGGTAATTGGCGGAATTTTTTGTCCCAATCCGAACCTTCACGAACGCGCTCTAGGGCTTGGCGCATTCCGTTGGAAGTGATTCGAAAACCAGAAATCGTTCGGCTGTGCGGAGGCAAAAGATTTGCTAGACGAAGATCGATGGGGTCGACCTGCATTTGTTCGGCCATTTCATCAAGTCCAACCTCTACCGCACATCGAGTGTTCACAGCACCGTGTCCACGCATCGCTCCGCTTGCAGGTTTGTTGGTCCAAACTCGAGCGCCCGTGTAGTGAAACGAACCCAGTTCATATGGAGCGGTGGCAAGGACGCCGTTGTAGTAAGAAGTCACGTGTCCGAAAGAAGCAAATCCTCCACCATCGATGAGTGCATCAATGTCAAAACCTGAAATTCTGGCCTCATCGTCAGCTGTCATTTTGACCTCAATGTAACTCGGATGACGACCTCTGTTGATCCAATACACCTCTTCGCGACTGAAGGTGATACGGACGGGCCGACCTGCTTTACGGGAGAGGATGGCTGCACACATTTCGTGTGGGAATGGATCGGATTTTCCACCAAAACCGCCGCCCACAAAGGTACGAATGACATTGATTTGGTGCATTGGTACTTCCAACACCGTCGAAAGTGCTCGATGTGCGTAGTGAGGGACCTGCTGAGGAGTGTAGAGTTGAAGACGCCCGTTCGGATCCCAGTGAGCTACAACAGCATGGGGCTCAGTAAATCCGTGATGGACTCCTTCCATGCGCCACTTTCCGTGCGAAGATGCGGTTGGGTCCACAACAAGACTTCGATCCCCAAACTCTTGGAAAACACGTTTTTGCACGTTAGTTGTACCTACGTGATACTTCCCCCTCCAATGGATGGGTTCGTCCTGATCCTCGAGGCCTTTTCTTGGATCAAAGACCGGGTCGAGAACTTCCCATTCAATTTCAAACAGATTCAGTGCTTCCATTGCAGTTGCTTCATCAACTGCTGCAACACAAGCAACGAGATCACCAACATGGCGGACCTTTTCCACCGCCATCGCGTGCTCATCCTTTGTCACCGGTAAAACACCGAATGTGTTTGGAGCGTCTGCACCCGTGGCAACAGCAAGAACGCCAGGAAGTGCTTCCACCTTGGAAGTGTCAATCGATTTGATTTTGGCGTAATGATAAGGGGAGCGAAGAATCTTTCCAATGATTTCGTTTTGCAAGCGCACGTCATCGCCGTACCATGCTTGTCCTGTAACCTTCGCATACGAATCGACCAATGCACGAGGTTTTCCAACTTCCGTACCGGTTCGATAACGATCGTGAATGTGAGACCCTGCGGGTTGTGGCTCTTTCCCTCCTACAGATTCTGGAATTGAATCGAGATCACGCGGCCCCATGTTTGGGTGGGAACCACCAGAACCAGGTGGAGGAAATTTTTGCTTACCAGCAACTCGTTTTCCGTCCTTGCGCGTTCCTCCTGACGAGGCTCCAGGTTGTTGACGATACCCTCCTGCCATGAACTTCACCTCGCATGACCTGGTGGCATTGAAGGTTCTTCTGGCCCCATTGGGTGGGGATTCGGGTGCGGATTACTCGCCGGAGGTAAAGCAGGTGCTTCACCTCGTTTGATGGCTGCAGCGGCCTCAATCGAATCAATGATTTGCTGATAGCCCGTACACCTGCAAAGATTCCCTTCAATGGCACAGGATATTTCGTTTCTGCTGGGATTTTTATTTACTGTAAGAAGCGCTTCAGCACTCATTAGAAATCCCGGTGTGCAAAATCCACATTGCGAACCGCCATGTGTTGCAAAACAGGTTTGAATTGGCGCAAGGTGTGCCCCTTCAGCGAGTCCCTCAACCGTTGTGATGTTTTGACCTTGAACTTGACCTGCCAAGCAGAGGCAAGAGAGGCGGGGCTCTCCGTCGATCAGAACTGCGCAACAACCACAAGTCCCTAAATCGCATCCACGCTTGACACCCAACATCCCAACTTCGTCGCGAAGAACATCGAGCAAAATCGCATTGGATGGTGCGATTGCTTGTTTCATCTGACCGTTGACAACTGCAGACCAAATTGTATGTGCTGCAAGAGGGGTCATCTTGACGTATTCTTCACCCACCACAAGACTCGCCCATCCCTGATTGGAAGGCTCCTTAGATGTATTTAGCGTTTTATTGATTTAGGACGGTTATGACGCCTCATCTATAAACGGATTTTCGGTGATATCAGCATCCACAACGTCATCGACCTCTGAATCGAGCAAAGCCCTCAGATCCTTCCCAGCGAGCGTACCCTCTTCTTTGGTTGATATGGTGGATATTATCAGAAGTGCCACGAGGAACACCACAATACCTGCAATGGAAATTCCAATCAGTGCATTCGTCGAGATTCCCTCGGATGAGGAGGTGCTTAGTGGGATTGTGCTGTTGTCCATGACCATGACTTCTACGGTCATGAGCGGTGATGCCGTGTATGCGTTGTCGACGAATTGTATCGCTCGCAGCGAGATGGTATGATTGTCCAAGACGTTGACTCCTGGGATCGTTTCAAGTTTTTTGTTGATGTCCGTAAGCAACAACTCTCCCGTTGAATCACCTTGCCGGAAATTTAGAATGTCCGCCCATGTGTCATTGAGGTGATTTGTGGTCCATTGTGCATTGAATAAGCCCTGACTTGCTTCGAATTCGATGGAATCGCCTCGCATCAAATGAATACGGTTGTCGAGAGTTGCTGGCGTTGTGACTGTCAGGTTGAGGTCTTTGTTGAAGGTATAATCAAGCTCGGCAGCCCACATAACTGCGTCAAGTGCTCGGACCTCTCCGTGACCGTAGACGTTGTTTTGTCGGTTTTTCGGAATCAAGTCTTCTGCGCACGGTTCATTTGCAAACATGTAGTGGCATTGCCGATAGGTTGCGGATTCCTGCATAATGTTTCGTAATTCCAAAGGTCGTAATTTCGGATTGGATTGCAACATGAGGGCTGCAACACCGGCAGCACCAGGAGTGGCCATACTCGTTCCGCTGAAGGCAACATAGCCGTCTCCTGTGTTGTGAGCAACCGACATAACGTCAGAGCCCACAAAGGCGAAATTGGGTTTAATGCGACCTTCTTCGGTTGGTCCTTGGCTACTGTAAACTGCAATAGCAGAATCCTTGTCGAGTGCGCCGACCGTTATCGCATCTTCTGAACTGCCTGGTGTGCCGATTTGGCCGGATACACCGTTGTTACCTGCTGCAATGAAAAGCGCAATACCGTTTTCCACCATCGTGTTTGCATAACGGTTCACACTGTCTTCTTCTGATGAAGTCCACTCAATTGCGCCAGGACCACCAAGACTCATCGATGCAACACGGATGTTGAATTGATGACGCTTCTCAACCGTCCACTCCATCCCCGCCATAACTGTGGCAAAAGAACCGCTTCCACCAGCATCGAGGACTTTTACTCCAACAAGGGAGGCTTGCGGAGCCATGCCTGGGTGGTCGTAATTTGGAGCCCCGGTTCCAGCAGTTGTACCTGCACAATGAGAGCCGTGGCCTTGATCGTCATAGGGGAACACTTCGGTACCGTTTCTCAACGAAGGATTGTTGACAGGGTCATAGAAACCAATGATTTTCGGGTCATGCGTGGCTGGGTCATCGTCTTGATCGTCGAGACCCGAATGGTTGCCGTCAATTCCAGTGTCAATGATTGCAACTGTCGTGCCCGAACCGTCATAACCTGTTTCAGCCCAAGCAGTGTCAACACCGTGAAGCACTGCAGCGTCACCGTTTGTAACGCTGAGAAGGCCATCAAGCTCAATCATGACTACACCTGGTAAATTGGAAGCTTCCAGTATGTGTTCAACAGGAATGCGTCCTGCAAGAGCATCGATGCCTTTGAGAGTCCATTGGTGGCGGTAGTCGACATTCTCCTCCAACATTTGAATCTCAGCATCACCAGGTGTAAACGAGAAATCGATGATCAGCGGAAGAGTGTTTTCTTCATCAAGGAACAGTGGATGTTTTTGATGCACTTCTACCATATCACCGATTCCATTGTCGTTTCGATCAACGGTCGTATCAACCCACCATCCTTCTTCTGCAGGTTCCTGATCGGATTCGACAGGTACTGTAGCGAAAACAGTCGGTAGAATAAACATCGCCAGACAGAGAATTGTTAGCACAAAAGTTGGCTTCTTCAAGCGGCTCATAGGCATGCGAACAAATACTAGGGTTTGAACTCTTTCAATTCGGGTGTAAATTTCTTCTCATGAAATGCTACCAATGACCAAAATGTTGGGTGTTATTTTATATTATAATCCTAGTATGGTTAATCGATTCAAATGCCCGCACCAAAGAGGAAGGTCAGACAAACGGTATCGATAGCCAAAGACGCCATTTACGCCAAAGAGGAAGAAGAAATACCGTTCGAACCCATCATAGTCCGAGCACCCGGGGATACCAAGGGAGATTCACTTGAACGCTTTGCTGAAATCATCATGTTTGGTGTGGCGATGATTGCGATTTGGTCAGGCCTCATTGGAATCGCATATTCTGAGGGTGGAGAAGAACGGTACATCATTCTCTTCATCGGCGGCCTTATTTCTTCCGCTATTGCCCTTTTCATGGTCGAATTGCAAGCCAAGAAGAACGACTACCATCTCATGATTTCACAAAATTATCTCCTCGGTCTTGCGTTCTTTTTCATGGCTGTTGGGACCCTTTGGGGTATTCGCTATCTTGGCGGTTATTTTTCTCTCCAAGAAATTGGAGGTCTGGATTTTATGGGCAGCAACACCGGAAATGAGTTCACGCCAGGCCCGAACATGATTTACGCCCAAGCCTCGGGTGCAGTCGCTATGTGGTTCATTCACCGGCGATTGCTCGATCGGTACAAAGGCAATACAGCTTTTGGATGGGCTGTTGCAACCTACATACCGCTCGCGTTGGTGCTTGTTGGAGTCGGAAGATGGATTGAGTATTCCAACCATGAGGTCTCTTACGAACTGGGGATATCGATTGTCAGTCTTTGTGGTCTTTCGATGTACAGTGCGTTGATGTCGAACAAATCGATCAATTTTGCTGTCGTCAGTGTCGTATCGGGTATAATTCCACTCGTGTATGAAATCCTCAACGAAAACGCTCCTGCCGGTGGAGAGGGTGGAGCGCTCTCTCTCTTGGTTTACATCGTCATCATTCAAGGATCTCTTGCTGGCAACGAACGCATAAAACAAAGCCTAGCAGAGAAAATGTCGTTTTTCATGATCGGTGCTGTCGTGCTTTCGATGTTCGTCGCAAGTGTCGCGCAATTAAATCTCATCCTTGGACCCTTCAAGCCGGCTTCACTGAGTGGAGACGCCGCATCTCTGGTAACGCTGCCAGTAGCGTTGTGGATTACGGTGCTTTGTGCCTACTTCCCTGCGACTCACAAAAACAGGGTACCTGCTATGCCAATCGGTCTTGCCTTCGCATTATGGACACTAACCGGCGATGGCGCCATCATCCCTTGGATTTTGTCCCTCATCATGATTTCATACATGCTCTTCAAGGCAGAAGCAACCCGCCGATGGGTTGCCGATCTTACCGTATCTGCCCTGTCCTTTTCGTACCTCCTTAGCGACCGAATGGGCGATATTGACGGAGTCGTATTTGGCATTACTCAACCCGAAATGGCCCTTACAGTCGCCATGGGCATTGTCGTCATCTCGGAGACGGCTCGACGCTTAGAGAAAATTTCAACATGGAGCAGCGCTCAATCCGTTCTCCTGATTGCATTAAGTTCAACGATTTTAGAAGGCTATTGGTTTGCACCTTGGATTTTCATCATCTATTTGCTCGGTATGGTCTACGAATCGATGCTCAATGCTCGAAACGGTGGAGAAATCGAACGCCGAAATTCAACGATTGCTCTCGTTACCGCCTTGATTGTCAGTTCAGGATTGCTCCTCTTGGAGAAACTCGAAATCCCTGATTCCTATCAAATCGCAGAACTCAACGGTCTTTCGCTTGAATACGTCCTCCTCGGAGTTATCGTTTACATCCTGTTTAACACGGTTCGGGATGTCGAACTTGACCTTGGTCTTTTGTTGGGCCTGCTCGAAAACAAAGCATCAGGTTCGTACAAATACGACGCTGAAACCAACGCTTGGATGCAAAAAGATCAGGATGAAAATGAATTGAATCTTCAAGACAGATCGTTCGGTTCAATCGGACGAATTTCACTTGCCTTCTCGTTGCTGACCATCACCATCGGAATCAGTACGCTCGATTCACAAACGGTCGTCGACAATTACTGGGTAATTGGATTGTACATGATACCAATCGGTATGTTGTTTTGGGAAATCAATTCAATGGACGTTTTGTCCTCACAAAGCCGAATGATTGGTGCTGTAATGCTGTTGATCATCGCTGCATCCTCTTTGGTCCTTATGTTGGATGTGAGAAGCTCTCTCGAGGGAGATGGACTGTTCAAAGCGGGAATCGTATACGATACCATGTTCCTTGCTGCTCCAATTGCCGCTTTTGTTCTTATCAACAAACGCGGTCTCGATCGGGAGCACCTCGATCGCACTGCTGATCAGGTGATGTTGTGTGTCCTCCTCTTGATTGGAATGATGGACCAATCGGGTGGTTTGTTGTTGGTCAGCATGTATGTACTGGTTGCTCTCATCGCTGGCCAATACCGTCACCATGGTGTTATGATGTTAGCACCACTCTCATTGATGGCGTTCCTTTGGTTCGATGACAACAGCATCGCTGCTGAATTGTTAGGTTCGTATTACGACAATCAGGCGGCAGCCCTTTGGTTCACATCGGTGAGTGGAATGATCGTTTCAGCACACATGTTGATGCCGATTGCATGGAGCATACGTGAGGTGCAGACCAAAAACGACGCTGAGAATCCGTTCCCGTGGTTTATTCCAATGATTTGGTTCCTTCTCGGAGCGTGGGCGCTTCTTCCAACCGCTTCGTGGCTACCGTTGATTGCGTGTCTGTTCGGTCTTCTCATGGCTTGGGTTCGCGGTGACATCAATCTCATCCCAATGCTCTCAATCGGTCTCATCTTCTCGTTCATACTCGGTTTGTCCGATGGAGGAAATGACGTTAGCGGAGAGGTTTTCGGCATCTCAATGGTCTTATCTGGCGCCATCGTGTACGGACTTTGGGTTGCAGATTCCAAGGGCATCCTTTCAATGAATGTCATTGATGAAGAACGATTGAGCGGATTGATGCCTTATTCTCTCGACGCTCAATTACGAGTCATTGCAATCTCATGCCTCCTTCTATCGTTCGATGTCGCGAATGGACTTGGTATGCTGGCAGGGGGCGGTTGGGCAACCTATGAAGCAATACAGAAAGGTGACAAAATCTCCATCTTGTTTTTGCCACTCGTCGATGGACTTACCCTCATGAATTTGATCTATCAATTCGAGGTCGGAGGCGAGGAGATCCAGACGCTTCTAACCGGCGGCGTTTTCTTCGTCGAGGGAGCCGTCATGATTTACCTCTCATCGAAGAATGACCAAATTTACGATGCAAAGATGTTCGAGTGGAAGGACGATGAAGAGTTCTTCAATTTCATCGAACTGATGGGCTTCTCAGGTGTTGTTTCAGCATTGGCAGGTGTTGTTGTCGCGTTCGGTGATTCTCAAACCAACCTCGCTCTTTTCTTAACTGCAGCAATTCTCATCGCACTTGCCATGACCGGATTTAATGAAACCCAACAACAGGTTCGTTGGAGACGAGCTCTTGGAGTGTTTGGTTCAATGTTTACGCTGTTTATTCTGTACTTGAATCTCGATGGGGAAGTCATCTACCAGAGCTTGAGTTTGGTTATGATGGGATTGCTTGCTTTGGGATACGGTTTCATCTACATGGAGCGCCGCTCAACCTATGATGTCGCCGAAGTTGCAATTCCACAGGTCTTTGGTGACGTTGCCCCAATCGACGAAATTGAGCCTAGGACCGCAACAGATGAGCCAGAGGAGGAAGCGATTGAGGTTAAATCGGAAGAAAAGGAATCGGCCGAAGAAGAATCGGAAGAAGTCGACCTTTTGGAAGAAGATGAGGAAGTCGACGAATCCGAAGACTTCTTGGAAATGTTGCAGAAGGAGGAAGAACCTCAACAGATTGAGAATGTTGTGAGCAACGTTGGCTATGTCAAGACAACGGAAGGTTTCGATGTGCGTCTGCCAAAGGAATCGATCGAAAAGATCACTCGAACCATTGAGATGACTCCGCATGAAGGTTTCAAGCCCGTCGTTCGAGTCAACATGCTCGGTCAAATCGTCCTCGACTTTGAACCATTGTGAGTGGCTAGGTACGAGTTTCAACCAATCGATGATACCTTTGGCCTCGTTCCTGATAATCCTTGTTCTGCGAAGGAGCGCCGACTTCAAGAACCGATTTCAACTCGGTATGGTATGGACGAACCAAACAAACGAATGGTATGGATTGACCTCGAGATGACGGGTTTGGATTTGAAACGTGAGAGCATCATTGAGATTGCTACCATCATCACCGATTCAGAATTGAACATTATCGCTGAAGGACCAAACCTTGCTGTATCGGTGGATGAAGCACTGATTGAAGGGATGGATGAATGGAATACACGACATCATTTTGGCAGCGGATTGATCGAACGAGTGAGGAACCATTCCGTCACGCTTGAAGAGGCGGAGGCCCAAACCCTTGAGTTCATCAAACAACATGTTCCGCCAAGAACTGCCCCATTGTGTGGAAATTCAGTTTGGAACGACCGCCAATTTCTGGTTAAGGAAATGCCGAGCGTAACCGATTACCTGCATTACAGAATGGTCGATGTTTCAACCATCAAAGAACTCGCTCGGCGTTGGTATCCAGGATTACCAAAATTTGAGAAAAAAGCAGCACACCTTGCTCTAGATGACATTCGCGAATCCGTGTTTGAACTCAAACATTTCCGCCAACATGTGTTCATCGACCGTCCGTGACAAAGCCCTTCCAGCGACGCATATAGTCAACAAAGGTTGGACTGAGTTGAGCCGTCAAAAGTTCTTCTGGAGCGAATGGCGGTCGAGAAGGGTTGTATGTGGGATCGTTGACGAGAAAAGCCCAATCGGGATGCGGTAATGCTACACGAGCGACTCCGACCGCTTGTGCCCCTTGATCGAGAACAAATTGTGCGTCCTTTGCGCTCCAAACCGATCCAGTCGATACAATTGGAATGGATTCGGAATAGACGGAACAGAGTTCTTCGGTAATGGTTCGGCTGTTTTGCTGCTCCTCAAACACATCCCAGCAGGAGATGTGAAGTGCATCGATCTCTTCTTTAACCAGCAATTCAATGACATGCTTGGTGTCATCAAGTGTAATGCCAATTTCCTCTGAAACGGGTGAAAGCCGGACCATGATGGCAAAATTGGGGTCCACAATAGCACGAATTCCTCGAATGATTTTCAGTAAAAACGTGCACCTTTCATTCAACCCCCCTCCGAATTGATCGTTTCGACGATTGGTGTTTGAACCAAGAAATTGTGCTATCAAATAGCCATGAGCTCCATGCAATTCAATACCATCGAAGCCCGCTGATTCGCAACGTTTTGCAGCTTCAACAAATGCATGGATTGTATCTTCAACTTCTTGCGTTGAAAGTTCTCTTGAAAAACCCTCTTTTTCGGAGATGAAGGTTTCACTCGCAGAACAAGGTTGTTGGCCAGTAATGTCTGATGGTGCGCGCATACCTCCATGAAAAATTTGAACGAACGATCGTGCACCAAGTTCATTCAATTTGGTTGCTAAATTGGTTAATCCTGGGAGGTGATGGTCGCTCCACACACCGAGTTCACCTTCCCAACCTTGGCCCGATTGTTGGACGTGCGAGGCTGCAGTTGTTATGATGCCAAATCCGCCTATTGCGCGTCGGATGAGAAAAGCAATCTCTTCTTCGGAGAGCGTGCCATCAGCATGACTTTGTTTGTTTGTCATTGCAGCGAGAACACTCCGGTTTGGGATTTTCAACCCATTCCGCATGCGCCAAGACTCGTTCATTGATACCATTCAGAGACCTCATCGATCTCGCCAATTTGGAGCATGAACATCCACGTTTTTGTGCATGGATAAAATTTCGGCGATGACGGCAATTGCAATTTCTTCAGGAGATTCTGCTCCGATATTCAATCCAATTGGGCAACGTACATCCCCAAGTATTGATGCTTGAATTCCTGCCTCAATGCACGATTTTGAGAAGGAATTCCACTTTGTGCGACTTCCAATAGCACCAATTCGAGGAAAGGCCTTTCCATCCAATGGAAGGTTTGCAGATTCTGCAAGGTGGAGGAGCCGTTGAAGACGCTCAAGATCTTCAGAATAATCGTGTCCGAGCAGTAGGACATCTGAAAAACGAGTCATCGTCTCTGCCGACTCGTTAGAAAAAAAGGATTCAACCGTTGAATGATGGCGTTCGATTGCATCTGGATAGAGTTCGTTTGTTGTGAACTCTTTGCGAGTATCTTGAACAGAATAACTCCAACCTTTTGTTGGAAGCAGTTTTGTGATTGCTTCTGAACAGTGGCCACCGCCCATCAATAGTACATGCGGCATGGGCAACATCAACTCCAATGAAATGGTGACTCGGCCACCACAAAGAGAGTCCAACGGTTGTACTTCATAGCCCTTCGCCCCTTTATTGAGTCCAAAAGTGTGGACTTCAGATGTCGCTTTGTTTTCTTGAATCATTTCCTTACAGCGATTGAGGACGCGATGCTCCAAACCTGCGCCTCCAACGGTTCCGACCCACTCTTCGTATCGATTCATTGCGAGACGAGCCCCTGTTTTCCCAGGAACACTGCCCTTCGCTTCAACAACAGTTGCAAGAACAATTGGAGAATTAAGACGCAATTGTTCCAACATCCATGTCAAAACTCTTGCCGTCATAACAATCCCTTGAAGACCCTACAAATACCATTTGCCCTAGAACCAATCTTCTGTTGAGGCGAACTTGAGTTCATCCAAATCGGCCACAGTGTCGATGTTCAAATGGAGCCACTTGAAATCAACAGGTATTTGATGCCGTTGAACGATTGAAGAGAGCGGTTCATCGCTTTTTGAGAGATACACGGCAGTGATGTCTTCACCAACGAGGTACAATGGATGACCGCCCCTGCCCTCCGATTCAGGACACGCAGTCTTTTTCGATTCGATCAATTTGTTCACGATTTCGATGCTCCAACCTGGACGATCCACCGGAACAACAAGCAAATGTTTGGGCAGGCCACCACCTCGTTCAGATATGCTAGCAAGGCCGGTTTGAATCGAACCTGTTCGCCCTTGTTCAGGGTTTGGATTCAACACTGCATGTACGGACGGACATGCAAGAAGAACATCGGCGAGGAGATCGTCGTTGGTGACCACTGTAATTTCAACTCCTTGCAAATGCTGCAATCGATGAACTAAATGTTCGATCAAGGGCCGTCCACCAACTTCTACGAAGGCCTTTGGCTGACCAAGGCGAGAAGAACGACCGGCTGCCAATACAATGACATTCAAGCCAACCATGGATGAACCAAACACAAACCGATGTTGAGAATTTCGGTTCATAAAGAGTGGAGGTTTTACTTCGATATGTCAAACGGATTCGTCGATTCACCCCATGAAAAATCGATAAAATTCCTCAAGGATGTGTGTCGATTGGACGGCATTGATTTACTCCAAACAAGCAAAATTTACAAAATCATAATCCGCATTCGAGGACGCTCAGGTCGGCATTACGAAGTGATTGCTTCTCGAGAGGTTGGTTTGTTCAGCCAAGTGCCGTGGGAGATCACTGTAACGGGTGCTGCCCGAAAAAACGACTTTGATTCTGAACGGACGCTGAGCTACACTGCAAGTTTATGCCTTGATATTCACGAAGAAAAACGTCACTTACCAATCGGAGACCGCCTCGCGTCGTTAGCCCTTAGTCTTCACAATGATGTCAAATTAGCAATGGACATTCCATTAATCGCTCAATTCATTGTGTGTCCAAGAGAGCAACTTTACCATGTTTACATGTTTCAAGATGATATGGTTGTGACCCAAGACATCATCGACCAACAACAAGACTTTGACGAAGTTTGTGACATGTTTGACGAAGAAGACATGGACGCGTTCGATGAATTCGATTTTCTTGATGAGGACCTGTTTGAGGATGCAACGGAAGACGCATTCTTAGAAGAGAAGGAGGAAGGAAATTGGATGCAGGATTTCTCTGACATGATCATGCAGCACTTTGAACGTGACAAGAGAAAGTCATAATCCCTTGGTTATTTCTCGGCCAATAATCATTCTCTGAACTTGACTGCTCCCCTCGTAAATTTGCATTACTTTGGCACCCCGCATCAGTCGAGCAACGGGATATTCCTCTGAGTAACCATACCCGCCGTAGATCTGCACAGCGTCGGTAGCGATTTTCATGGCCATGTCCGATGCAAATCGTTTTGCGTGAGCGGCAGATTCTGTGTTCCGAATCCCTGCATCGGCATCAGCAGCAGATTTCCAAGTTAACATTCGACTTGCCTCAATGTTGGTTTTCATATCTGCAAGCATGAATTGAATGGCTTGATGTTTGTGCAATGGCTTTCCAAATGTGTGACGTTCGTTGCTGTACTGAAGTGCATGTTCGTACGCCGCTCTTGAGAGTCCTGTTGCATGAGCAGCAACGTTGGGTCGGCTCAAATCGAACGCATTCATGGCGTTCATCCAACCACCCGATTCACTTTCTCCGACCAATTGATTGGCCGGTACCCGCACGTTGTTGAAGGTAATGCTTCGCGTATCGCTGCATCGTTGCCCCATATTGGTCTCCTTCTTCCCAAGTGAGAGCCCCTCAGCACTGGATTCAACAATGAAACCGGACATTCCACGATAACCCAAATCGGGATCCGTCTTTGCAAGAACAAAAAAGAAATCGGCATATCCTGCGCCCGTTATCCACATCTTCGAGCCATTGATGACGTAATCGTCACCGTCTCGAATTGCAGTTGTTTGGATGGCTGCCACGTCAGAACCTGCACCCGGTTCAGTTACGGCGTAGGATGCAAGTGCACCCTCCTCTGCAACTTTTCGCAACCACACGTTCTTCTGTGCTTCTGTTGCACCGGTGATGATCGGTGCACATGCCAAAGCGGTTGCATACGCAGCTGTGGAGAATCCGGGGTCACCCCATGCAAGTTCCTCGTTAACAATGACCTCTTCCATACAACCAAGACCAGGTCCTCCGTATTCCTCTGGGATGTGAAGATTGAGAAGACCCATTTCATGTGCGAGTTGTATGGCTTCCTTTGGATAAATGGATTCATTATCCCAATGTTCCGCATTTGGACGGATTTCATCCCGAGCAAACTCTCGTGCGAGTTCACGCAGCATCTCTTGCATTTCATCCAATTGAAAGTCGACCATGGTACACCCACATGGACGTTGGACATAAGTCTTGATTTGCTTCCAATTCAACGATTCAGTTGCAAAACGACGAGGAAAGCAACGTAGAAAAGTACCAAACAGGTTCCTTCCCATCGTTCAAATCGGTATGTGCGACGCATGAAGAAAAGAGCCAACAAAACACCAAGGATGGTTGCAGGAGCAATGACTTCCATGGTCAGCCCGTTGTCCGATTTTGATATCGATAAGGGGCTAATCATCGATGCAATACCTATCGACAGGAGCGGGTCGGTAATGTTTGAACCGATGAGGGTTCCGATGGCAACACCCTTGCTTCGTTTTGCAGCCATTATGGCAATGGTCAGTTCAGGTAACGATGTCCCAATCCCAGAAACGGTTGTACCCACAACAGAATGAGGAACATGAAGACGTTCCGCAAGATCGCAGGCTTGCTCAACCAAGACGTTGGCTGAATAGACAGCAAAACCTAGACCGAGGAAAATCATGATCATATAGGCTGCAGAACTCCAATTTGAGCCTCGAATTTCATAATCACCAGCATCCTGTACTTCCTCTTGTCGAATCGCTTCCCGCTTCATCAGCAACCAAACAATGTAGGTGACATAAAGCGATGCGAGGATTGCGCCTTCCCACCGTTCTAAAACATCGTCCGTCCATACAAAAAACAAGAACAACATAACTGCGAGAAGCATAATGACACCGTCACGATTGAGCCATGATGGTCGAACCTTGACCGACCTGGTCATCACAACAATGCCCAAGATAAGGGTAATTTGAACCAAGACAGAACCAAGGATGCTACCGATTGCAAAATCTGCTGCTCCTGTTTTACCTTGACTTGCTTCGTAGGCTGCACTTCCTGAAACGAGAATTTCAGGTAACGAAGTTCCAATCGAAACAATGGTCAATCCGATGACAATCTCTGCAATACCTGCTCTTCGAGCCAACCCCTTTGCACCTTCAATGAAGAACTCAGCACTGGTGATAAGCAAACCAATGGAGAGCAAGAGAATAACACCAACAACAAGCATAGAGTTGGATTGAGCAAGCCCATTGACCAAAACGATTGCAAGAAACAATGCACCCGTGATGAGCATTGCGTTGAAGTGGAGGAGTTGGGGGATTCCCATCAACTCATCCTTCTGCTCCATAATCTTCCCCGTACGTCATGGGTCTTGATGCTTCTGTTCGTCAACTGAAGGAAAACCGAGGTTCTTCACAGATTCGTATGCAACGATTCAGTCCATCAGTTTCTCAATTACTTTTACGACGTGTTCAACCGAAGGGATGGTATAATCTTCCAACGGTGGTGAAAACGGTACAGGTGTATCGATGGCTCCAATTACAACCGGTTGAGCTTCGAGTTGGTAGAAGGTCGATTCCACAATCCGGGATTGTATGGTGTGGCCAAGTCCACCGTGCCATTGTCCTTCTTGTAGAACGACAAGACGGCCTGTTTTTTTCACCGATGCAACGCATGATTCTGCGTCGAAGGGAATGAGGGTCCGTAAGTCGAGAATTTCAACCTCAATTTGTTTTGTCGCCAACTCCTCAGCAGCTAAGGCGGCTATGTGTACCATTGCGCCCCATGTAACCAAAGTGACATGTGCCCCCTCTCGAAGTTTCGATGCTTTTCCAATGGCATGTTTTTCACCTTTTTTGAGTGCTTCATGCACGGATTTTGTGTCGACCTTTTGGTTGATGTTCTGACCCCAACCTGTCTGGCCTCCTCTGAGACCGTACAGACCAATATGTTCGAGGAACAGTACAGGGTCGTCGAGATGAGCCGCTTCGATCAGCAAATCATAGGCATCCTGTGGTGTACCTGGAGCGATGACAACCAATCCTGGATCGTTTGCAAACCACGACTCGATCATGTTCGCATGGAAAGGACCCGAGCGTGTTCGGGCTCCTAAAGGAATCCGAACGGTCATGGGACAATCTGCACCCCAACGCCAACGCAACATAGCCGCATTGTTGACCAATGCATTGAATCCAAGCGCAGCAAATCCTCCAAACTGAATTTCCACCATCGGACGCATTCCAGAGAGAGCAGAACCAACTCCAGTGTGTACGATGATCGCCTCGCAAAGAGGCATATCGATCAGTTTCTCTTGGTGGCCTGCGTTCTTCAAGGCCATGTTCATTCCAAAAGCACCAGCGACTTCCATATCTTCACCAATAAAGACACATGCATCACCAAATTCGTTTGCAACATCCACCATCGCCTGCTGTATGGCCCGAGCATAAGTCCAACCTCCCGAATCAACATAGTTCAAAGGTTGAATGGATGCCTCTAATTGACCATCGAATGTCGAACCTATACTGCTGAAATGCTCGTTGTGTGTTCTTGCATCATGAAGAGACGTAACGCCTTTGGTAACGGTATCAGGTTGAGGCCAATCCATCGCTTCAACGATTTGTCGTGCCTCATCGACATGCGCTTGCTCTTCAGACTCCATTTCATCAAGATCGTTTTCGCTTGCACCGAGGGTTAACATCAGGGCTCTGTGGGTTGGAATCGGATCTTTATCGGCCCAATATTCCAGCATCTCGCGGTCAACGTATCCAGGAGGCGTCCCCGTTTCTGAACCGAGATAGAGGTCGTCATGGTGATGTGCATGACCGCAACCTCGCATCGTTTCAACGTGAACCATTGTTGGCCCTCCACCAGCAAGACCAAACTCGCGTGCTGTCGCTACGCTAGCGTGCCAAGCGGCCGGATCAGAACCATCGATGGTCCAGCCTGGGAAACCCATGGCTTTCGCTTTATCAGCCCACAATTCAACACCCGATTGATTTGCTGGTGATGTATCGAGTGCAATCTGATTGTTTTGAAGGATGTAGCATATCGGCAAACCACGCGCTCCAGCGAAATTGAGTGCCTCCCAATACTCACCTGATGAGGATGCACCCTCTCCAATGCAGGCGATGTGGAATCGGTCGAGGGATTGTTTCCAAGCAGCAAAAGCAAGACCGGTCATTGTAGCGCTTGCGATAGGCAGTGGGGCAGTTGGCGGAAGTACCCCCACATGCCACGCTCCAATGTGGAGGTCGCGTCCACCTGAACCTGCATGGCCTCCGTCTTGATTTGACCCTGACTTGCCCATTTGTGCAGCCATGACGTCAACAACTGTGTCACCCATCGCTAATGCTAGGCCAACATCTCGAATCATCGGAGCGACCAAATCGCCTTCGTAACCGTTTCCTGGCCGATGTGATTTGTTTGGCTCTTCTGCACGACTCAACGCTGTTGCTACGGCAACCACGCCTTCTTGCCAAGTCGAGCGGAAGCCTTTCCCGCCAAAACGAGAACCGTCTGGTGTTTCCATGCCTGAAAAGAACACTTCCTTGAGGTGCGCATCCATAGCCCGTGTGCGCGTCATGAGGCGCTGCCATTCCATTCGTTGATTCATTGTTACCGACATGTAATGTGCTAATCGACGCAAACAAAGTCGAAGATCGACAATTAAGTGGGTTATTCTCCGTTTCAGATGTTCATCAATTCGGCGACGCGGCATGACTTCATGTTCGAGTATTTTCGAAATTTTATGTGTATTTTGGGCCTCAAATCCTCTTCGAAAAGCGTCAATAAAGCGCTCACTGAACGTGTGCCAAGATTCGCCATCAAAAGACGTTTGACCGTCAACGTTGAGGTGGTCCCAGATGTTTGCGGCAAGGAATACGTGGCCTTCATGCCGTTCTGTAAAGAACCGCATAACCTCTTCTCTGGCAGCGTCGATGAGAAGCGGTTGGGTAAAAGTCAACGCCGCGTCTGGAATCCATTCCTCACCATGAATAATTGGCTGTGCACCTTGTTTCATGACCCGCCCCCGCATCTGCGAAGGAACCCATTGTTTCAAGGCTATGGATTCTTGGATTCGTCAGCGACTTTCACTCAGCCTCGCCAATTGCCTCTTTGAGAACACGAATTGACGTGCGAGTAACAATCACAGTTGCAACCACTGTTGCCACAATTCCAAGAAGAAGCAGCAACAGACCTCCACTCGATTGCGTCAATCCAGACATACCCGAGCGACTTAATGCAATCGAACCCAAAGCGTGACCGTAGTAAGCATAGATGAAACAATAGATGATGCTCGATACGTTGGACAAAAGAAACACGCGTAACGTGACTGGAGTTGCCGACATGATGTAATTCAACCATTCATCAGGCAGGATTGGTGAAAGACGTACAAGCACTGAAATTCGCATCGCATCCTCACCAAGGGCAGCTTCAATGTTCACCATTCGTTGATCGTTTTGTATCGCTTGTTGAATCGAATCTCGAAACAGCCATCTTCCAAGAACAAAGGCGATGAATCCCCCGACCATCGATGCGACGAAATTAACAACAACGGCTACGTAAAACGGGAAGATTGCCCCTGCACCGACCTTCACAAACGGTGTTGGTAGGAGGAGCACAATCGCTAAGGATAGTGCGATACAAAACAACACTGGCGACCAGATTCCAAACCCTTTGAACCAATCGATGATGTCAACAGCATCTTGGAATAAGACATAACCTGCAACACCGCAAAATATCAAGGCAAGGAGCCCAAATAGAGCGCGCCATTGATACACCTGAACTTTTTGTTGTTTCATCTGTTCGAGATTTTTACGCCCGTCGATGAGATGAAGTTCTGAGGGACGGGGCAGTTGGGATACGGAAGGTCTCGGCAATCGTTTCAAACCAATCACTCCTCTTCCGAATCGGGTAAGGATGTAAGAACATCACCCAACATTTCTGTTGCGTCTTCGATTCGAGTCATCAGAGTGATGTCAGCAACGGCACCCGGTCTTCCAAGATCCCACATCAATTCGTGAACCATTTCCGTTGTTAATCGAGTCATTCGAAGGACCTGAGGGTCGATTCTTTCAAGATAATCGTCTTGTAAGAGAGCAACTTTCTCAGGTGCTTCGTCTAAAATATCGTCCATTTTAGACTCAATTTGATTTGCAATGTTCGCAGCCTGTTGCTCGAGAATGGATTCCATCCCTCCGGAAGAAACCGGTTTTGATTGCTCACTTA
>CALBFP010000065.1 GCA_937894115.1 uncultured euryarchaeote | reverse complement strand
AACGCTTGGTCATGCGATTCACTCAATGTGAGCGGAAGAAACATGCACAGAATTTTCTTTCCAAGGGGCGATTGTTCTCACAGAACAAATAACAAACTGTTGTATACTCTAGGTCAGTCTCAGAACCAAGGCGGATGTGGGTGTGTCTGACTTGTTAGTCGAATTGAAAGAACTCGTTGCTGGCATGGATGCTGATTCAAGCCATGCCAGCGAGCAAAATATGGCGAGTAAAATTTGCCTCTTGTCCCTCAAATTTGATTCGGACAACATCGATGTGGCTCGACGTCTTACAACCGAAGGGTTGCGCCTTAACCAACGCGTCGAGTACCTGCAGAAACTCAGCAGCGCTGTGGAAACTGAACTGTTCGAATTTTCAACATGCAACAGAGTGCTTTACATTGGATTTGACATCGAACCAGAGACCCTTGCCGCTGGCATTTCAGAAATGGTCGGTTTTGAAGACATTCCGTTTGTTCAGATGACCGGTTCCGATGCATGGAAGCACCTGGTCAAAGTCTGCAGTGGGCTTGACTCGTTTATCGTCGGCGAACTTCAAGTGATGTCTCAGTTCCGCTCATCGATCAACTTCCATCGAGAAAACAACTTGATTGGAACGTACAATCTTGCCTTCTTTGATCACGTCATCTCCGCCAATCGAATCATTCGAAAAGAACTCGGTTACACCAGTTCTACCGAATCAATGTTGAAACTTGCGAGGACCAAACTTTTGGAAATTGTCTCCAAGAAAGGGACAACACAATCGGTTGTTTTGGGATTTGGAGACATGGGTGTTAAAGCGGTCGAAACCCTTGATGAGATGGGGCAAAGCGAAATTATCGTCGCTTCGAGAAACCCGCAAAAGTCGATGAAAAGGAATCAAGAACTTGCAAATCGTTGCAAAATGATCACTTACGATGACATTGATGCATACATCGAAAATGCGGACATCGTCATCTCCACAATGCGGTGCTCAACCCCTGCATACCACAAGAACAAACCGCTCCGCATGAACAACAGTGGAATCGTACTCGACTTCTCATGGCCACCGTCAATCGAACTTGAGGCATTAAAAGAACACCAAACATTGCTCAGTATGGAGCAATGGATTCAACTTGCGCGGAACATCAACGACTCCGAATACAGAGCCCTTGTTGAAAAGAGTGAACATCTGATTGACAACATCATGAAGCGATACATGGACGCATTGTCCAACAAAGCGCAAGGGAAGTTTCGAGCACTCATCTACAATCACATGGAGAACCTATCAACATCATGGGAGTCTTCATCCGTCGCCCAGCAAAAAGACATTCCACAATTGGGAGCATTCGCTCGAGAAATCGCGACTTGGATTTGCAAACAAGACGAATCGTTTCACCTCTCCGATTTGACGAGCTATGTTAAAAGCACTACTCGTGGCTTCAACAGCAACCTTCTTGAACAGGTTTCGCAGGATGTTGAACAATCCATTCGAACCTTGACAAGCATCGGTTGAATGTTGGAGGAAAACATGGCAATCCGCATTGGAACTCGGTCCTCCAATCTTGCACAGTGGCAGGCCCAATCTGTTGCCTCTGTCTTGAACAATGAGGGGATTGAGACGGAAATCATCCCCCTGAAGTCCTTAGGGGACAGAAGCCTCGGAGGAAACTTATCCACTACTGTTGGTCAATTTGTCCATTTCATTGATGAGCAATTGCTGAATGAAAGCATCGACATTGCAGTCCACTCAAGCAAAGACGTTCCAGTTGAAGT
>CALBFP010000064.1 GCA_937894115.1 uncultured euryarchaeote | reverse complement strand
TCCACCTAGATGATACCATTGACCTAAGCCGGTTAGAGGCATCCCTTATTGGCCACATTTTGCTGGCTGATGTGAGTAAATCGCAGGGATTTTAATCTCAAAGTGAATAGTGCGCATTTTATTATACGATGTGCATATGGAATGAGAACAATGAAACATCAGGTTGTGAATTTTGCATCCCTAAAGGCATTATGGTTGTCGAAGATACCACTAACTGAACGACAATCAAGATTCCCAGATGCACTCGAACAAATTCCAAGTAGATTGGTCACGACAAGCGTTTTCTGCAACATATTCTACCCACAACCTCGTGGAGTTGGCAATCTAGATGCTGAGCGAGCATGGTTTGGAATTCGATCGATACTCAAAGGAGGGGTGTTAGCTGTCGAGCATGATGGCAACTATTCCGTTGATGATTTCGCACAACTGGCACAAATAAAAAACAGAACTCAGATTCCAAAGAAGCATACTTCCGAATATTTTTCCAATGAAGAATTAAGATCCTTGCTAAAGGTTTACAATGAGTATCAAAAATGGATTTCAAAGAAGGGTTTCTATGATGATATTGATTTGGTGCTTCGTGCCTTGAAACATGAAGAAGGTAGCGCAGCAAAGAGAGCAATTGAACGTGACAAACGGTTCACTGAATCTCTCACAAAAAAGAAGGCTAAACGAAGGAATGCGATAAATAAAATTCGGTTGAATGATCCGTCAGTAGTATTCAAGAAGCCTGCTCAAAAACATCTGGAAAAATTATCAAATCAACACGATAATCTCAAAATAGTTTACAGTTGGGTGTTTAGGAATATTCTTGACAAAAAACCATTCAATAAAACTAAGGTAAATGAAATACGAAATCGGCATGTCGATGATACCGAATCTGGAGTCCCGATACACAAGTCACCTCTCGATAATGGTGGACGAATTTATTGGACACCAATAAATAACAAGGATAAGACATGTACAATAGTGATTTACGATTTTTGTGTCACGAAAGAGGACGGTGATCCTCGGCTGAAAAAAATATTGAAGAATTATAAACACGAGCAGGACCCAAGTTCTGAAGATGATGAAGAGGACTTTGATCATAAAGCAACTCCAACAGATTTTTCAATTGACGATACTCCTTGCGAAGGACCCGTGAAACCATGGCCACACTCTGTAGAGACAGGATTTGGCCTCACCGCAGATATCATCAAAGACTCAAATATCCAACTTGATGATTTACAAAGAGAAACGATTCTCTCGAATCAGCCACTACTAATTGATGGTCTCGCAGGGACCGGAAAAACGAGCGTTTTAGCTTACAGAGGAGTTGTACGCGCTGCATTGAGCTCTGAGGGAACCACAATCCTTGTGACTGCCTCCAAAGACCACGTTGTTCAGAGAATTTCAGAAACCATGTCGGAGATTAAAGAAAACGGGGATTGGAATGATAATGGGTTTGAGATGAATTACGTATTAGCCCCAGGTATTTCAAACGAAAAAATACCAGCATCAAGTATAGACGCCTTCAGTGCTAGAATTCCAGAGGAAGGCTACGATGAAATTATTTTAGATGAAAGTCAAGACATTACGGTGGTTGAGTTTGAAATGTTAAGACGTTTACTAATTGGACATAATCTCCGCAGACTGGTCTTTGCTGGTGACCCCCTACAAACACTCAATCCAACAGGTTTCGACTGGAATCGAATACAAGCAATGTTCATCGAAGGCGAAGTATCTCGAGATAATATAGAGATAACAAAGTTTCACAACAACTACAGATCGCAACGCAAAATTGTCGAATTTGCGAATGCTGTTCAAACAAAACGCAGCCGTCTTTTCAGAGACAAAAATCAAACAATCATGGAAGCGAAGAAGGGCGGGACTGATTTAGTCAGAATCATCAGATACGACCTTTCTAAGGACAACCATATGACTGCAATATCGGATATCATCGCAGATGCAGGAGAATCAAAAGCAGTTATTGTCACCCCGTTGTCCGATGATTTGGGAATTAAAAATCTCTTATCGGGTGAAGAAAATCAAGAAGGAGAACCAGACCGCATCATGAGCAATGTTTGGAGAAGAATACAGGCAGACTCTGAATCTGAAGCAAGCATTGAGAACTTCAGAAAAAGTTTGTACCTTCATTCTGCATCATCCATTAAAGGAGCAGAATATGATATTGTTGTCTTGTATAATTTTGCTTCAAGTGGCCAAGCAAGAGAATCATTGAAGAGTTTATTACAGAATCTCGAAGATATTGAGCCTTTAGGAAAGGAGG
>CALBFP010000063.1 GCA_937894115.1 uncultured euryarchaeote | reverse complement strand
ATTTGTTATCAAAAAGTACAGTTTGCTCATTTCTTCTTTGAAAATTTGGTCAATTGGCAAGTTTTTGTTTTGGTGCCACCGGTATTTCGGTAACACCAAATGCCTTGGGCATGATTTCACTCAAGTCTTGAACCGTCAGCAAAATGTAAAAGCGGGCACTTCATGCATGCTTTATGGAAAAATCACCGGTAATCAGAATGTGGATTACAAACAAAAACAAAAAGAAAATCACACAAGAGATGAACGAAGCGATGGTTGAATTTCTTTCCTCTGCAATCGACAACGGCTGCAATGGTTCAACATTCGCTGAGGATCAGGAACGCGTCATCGTGTACACAATGTGGTCTGATGAAGTGATACTGGAGCGATTTCGATCGTCTGAAATATACAAAACAAAGGAGCAGAAAATAATTCAATCGTTTCTTTCAGCAAATTTTGAACTTCCAGGAGATATCTTGTTCAATTCAACTGCAAAAATTTTGTTCACGAACTGATTCATTTTGATTTGAAACGTGCTGCATTTCAATCCGAAGAATTGGTTAATCCCATCTCCTACCATGGAATATGGCGGGGGACAACCAGCACATCCACAACCCTGCCAAAGCCGAGGAATTTGCTCGTTCTCTAGGCCTTCAAGTTGGCGGTGGAGGTCATCCATTTGTGGGCGCATGGAGCACAAAAGGACTCTATGCATACAGGTCAGGAAAATACAATGGTATGGCTTTTTTTGGCACAGGCGGAGATGAAAGAAATCGTCTCGAGATGCCGCATGAATCCGATCGGTATCGTCCATGGAATCGTTACGACCCCAACATACCAACACAGATTCAGGAAAGATTGATCGCCTTGGAGGATGATGATTCTACCAGCATCGGTCAACCAATATGGACGAAACCCCCAGCAATGTCCTCGCCGAAACACATTGCTGAAGGAAAAATAGCACTCAAGAGCGTACACGGCAAGTTTCTGAGCGCACAGCCTGACGGACGAGCAGAATGGAATCGCGACATCGCTAGTGACTGGGAATATTTTCATCTCGAGAGGCGGAAAGATGGTAAAATCACACTCAGAGGTACGCACGGTATGTACGTTTCAGCACAAGCTGATGGGACGGTGCAAATCAATCGCCAAGCGGCACCACCTAGTGGGTGGGAGGAGTTTACGGTTGAAAACCGTGGCAACAATGTCGTCTGTTTGAGATCTTGTCACGGTAAGTACCTGAGTGCCCAGCCCGATGGGACAGCACAATGGAACCGGGGCCATGCGCCAAGAGGCGGTTGGGAGGATATCCAGTTTGTACAGCAGGGCGGTACAGGCCAAATATCCGACGCCGCTAGTCGAATTCAGAAGCACATCAACACCGGTCGTTCCTCCGCGTCTAGCTCAAATGAACCGATTCAGATTCTGGAAGCCGTGCCCGGTAAGCCCGTTCGTTTCAAACTCAACAATCCCCCAAGCCACAACGAGGCTTGGGTCGGCATTTATCCAAAGGGCGCAAGCGATCAGGATCATGGGGCGCAAAACCAACGGTGGAAATACATTCAGGACATCGACGTGAACAACGCATCGTTAACAATCGGGGAGTGGGCTGAAGGCGATTTCAACATACGTGTCTTTTCTGATGGCGGATACACGGTGGTCGAACGAAAAGATTTCTCTATTCAATCGACGCATAGAACCCGCTCAACCGGCGCTACAACTCGAATCCAAGAACACACTCCCGTCAAGCAGCACGAACCCATTGAAATTTTAGAGGCTGTAACTGGTAAGCCCGTTCGTTTCAGACTCAACAATCCCCCAAACCACAATGATGCTTGGGTCGGCATCTACAAGCCAAATGCGAGTGACCAAGACCATGGAGCGCAAAACAGGAGGTGGAAATGGCTTCGCGATTTCGATATCAACAATCAAACGTTACCAAAGCAGGCAGCAGGCCCTTGGAGCATACGGGTGTTCTCTGACGGAGGACATACGCTTCACGCCCGGAAAGACTTCGATGTGAAGCCGGCCGCACCGGTTGACCCAGCCGTCCTAGAATCAAGTCGACGGTCGGCATTAATCGCTTTGTTCATCGGTATGGTTATGCTCGCCCCGAGCATACCTCTGTTTATCGCCGGTTTGGGTGAGGGTCTCAGCGAAGCCATGACCTCTGCATCCTTGGAAATCGAAGATCGCGACGAGCAAGGCGATTTAGGATGGGGAATTTATATCGAGGGGAGTCTCGTTGATTTCAATTTAAATGGCATCTTTGACCACTGTGAAAACATCATCGTGAACGCTACCCACTCAGGAAGTTGGATGTCTGACCCGTGGACGGGGTATCAGAAAGTTAACCCTCCAGATGAAAGTCGACAAGTCTTCGAAGATGTCGGCTGCGGATCCAGTGATCCCGTCGATCAACGCCATCACGATGGAAGAAACCTCATCAAAATCGGACAAGCATGCCACGGTTGCATGGCAGGTACAACAACCATCACGATACAAAACCAAAACGGTGATGCGCTCAATATGTGGATTCAAAACGAGGAGAACAAGGAAACCCTAGGGATGCTCATTCCTGGCGCCATATTCATGGGTATAGGCGGCTTTACGTTCATTGTTAGCCTTGTCATCCTTTTGAAAATGGGATTCAATTCCAATGCTCCCTCATCTTCCAAGAGGAGGGCGGTCGCTGCCATGGGCGTTGGCATAACCTTGTTCACTATCGGTTTACCACTTCTCATCATAGGATCCACATCCACGGGCGGGGACAAGATGGCAATGTTGGCTCCGGGTGCGGTATTGTTTGGCATTGGCGCATTAATTCTGTTCATTTCGGCAACCGTGGTCATCAGGATGGGGTCCACATCCATGGTAAGAACAGAAGCTGAGGGCAACACTCCAACGCGCATTGAAGTACTGTCCTTCAATCACAATCAACCAATACGCTTCAAGATCAACAATCCTCCACTTGGAAACAGTGCATGGGTTGGAGTCTATCCTGCCCATGCTGGAGATCGCGATCATGAAGACCGCTGGCGGTGGCTGAGAGATCTTGAAGTTGACAATGCAACATTGCCAGGACAAGCCAAAGGGCAATGGAGCATTCGTCTCTTTTCCGATGGCGGATATACCTTGCATGAGCGAACGGATTTTGAGATTCTTGAGGGTTACAAAGATGAGGTCTGGATGAAAAATGCCCGAATTGAAGATTCACGAATTAAAGGCGATATGATTGATCATCCTACGTTCGGCAACATGAACAGAAGAACAACCCCAATCATCAAACGCACAAAGCATGGAAACATGCATCGGTTTGAAACAAGCAACACAACTTATCTCATCAAAGATGAAGACTTACAGGATGAAGTCAACACCAGTGAACCTTTCTGGGGAAATGATTGAACATACCAAGTCTTCGCAAATACCGCACAGATACACTCAAAAATGCGAGATTCTATTGTTTGTTATGCGAGACCTTCGTTTCTCTTCTGGCCTGTTTCTCATCGTGCTTTCAATCCCCTTTTTTTCATTCTCTGGCGATTTGCGATTGGAGTGTATCATCAACGACAACAGCAATTGCAACTTGTACAAAAACATACAAATTGCTTCGTTAACGCTCATGACTGTTGGCATGTTGTTGGCAATTCTTTCTCGACCCGGAGGAACTGGAATAAAAGCACTGGATTTGTACGATGAGGAGAAAGCGTTTGATTCCATCGTTGCTGAATTTGAAGACACTCCATCTTTTGATGCAGTTGGTGTGGTTCAGCAGGGTTACGAATGGGTCGAACATCCTCCTGGCTCAGACACGTGGTTCACCCGCCCAGAATCGGGTGGGTCATGGACAAAATACCGAGGATGATGTCCATCGTAGCGTAGTGCTAGAATCTCAAATTAGATTCCTTGCAGGTGAAAAGGTATACATTCTTTGAGGCAGTAAACCCTCCATGAGCGATGGTGTGTGCATAAAATGTGGAGCGCAAAGCCTGAATGAATCATTAAATGCCCGAATTCGCGGTGGACTGCAAATGATCTCTTGCAAAGAATGCGGATTTGTTGAATTTTACTTGCCACAAGGCAAGGAATCTCTGAACAATCTAAAAGATGGAATTAAGCATACAGGATTGATTTTACTCGCTGGTGTTGGTTTCCTAATCCTTCTTGCAATTCTTGCTTCCCTGTAAAACTGCAAGCGGAGAGTTCTCTCAAAAATACCGAACTGCGGTTCTTCATGTTGCTCTTCTTTGCCTTAATGCTTCGACTGCCAAAACGCTGATTGCAACCTGAAGATTGTACGACGGAACAAAACCTTCCATTGGTAATCGTACAATCTCGTCGCAGGCATCGAGAACTTCTTTTGAAACGCCTTCTCGTTCCGCTCCGACAACAAAAAGAACATCGCCCAACAAATCGCAATCCCACGGTTCGACCGTTCCAACATCCTCAGCAGCAATGATTCTGAACCCGTTTTTCTTTGCTTCTGCGATAATGGACGCTGTGTCGCTGTAAACCACTGGAATAAATCGATCAGCTCGCATGCTCGATCGTCGTATTGTTCGGCGGTCCTGATGGGTTCTTGAAGCGTTGAGAACGACGGCATCAGCACCGCTTACTTCGATGGTACGGATTCCAAATCCGAGATTTGTTGGATATTGAACTCCATCAAGAAGCCATATTGAACCTCCTCGTTCAAAGACTTCTTCCAATGTTCCGTGAGGTTCTCTTCCTAGCAATGCAAGTGCATCTGTGTGGTCAACCGCTGACATCCGCCACAGATCGTTTGTCGATCCCTCCTCAAGAGGAATGCCTTGTTTTGCACACTCTTGTCGTAGGGATTCCGTGTCCTTTTCACGATCGACGAGGACGAGTCGAATGTCATGGTCCGATTGCAACATGGAAAGAATCGAATCCGAACCCTGTACTTGGTTGGCCATGATTCATGGTGGTGGGTCGTGCTGTTTGATTTTACGGGGAATCGGGCTGAAATTGAAAACGGTGGTGAAAGCATCATAAACGATGTGTAGCGGTGTATTTACGAATGCGACTACCACGTATAGTCATCATCGCATTTGCGATGGTGGCTCTTTTCTGCCTCCCTTCACTCATCTATACTGGTTCTTATATCGTTTCAGATATGCCTGTGCCGATGGAAGGTGTGGAGCCATCGCCCTATCCAGATGATCCACTTACAGAGGGATTTCTGTTTGTAGTCCTTGATGGTGGTCGCAAGGATATGATGAGCGATCCGGACCTCATGCCAAATCTGAATCGAAGGGTTGCGGACGGGGCTTATCTCGAAGTTCGAACAAATCCGTTGACGATGACAGCAATGTGTGTTAAAGAGATGGCCACTGGTGTGCCTTCACGACCAAATGAGGCGCTCCAAAATTTCCGTCCGCAACACCCTGGGAGTATTGACGGATTCAACTTGGCTTCAACATTCGATGGGGATGGAAATGGCGATCCAGACAACCACGTCGGCGTCATTGGCGATTACGTTTGGAAACATCTTGTTTTTGATCGAGAGAAGGCTCCCTTCTACGAGGCTCGCTATGGTCATGCAGATTACTACAAAGGCGATGAGGAAGGATTTGAAGAATTGAAGCGATGGGCGAGAGGTGCTCCTCCAGAAGGCCATTCCATACCTCGCAATCTCATTATCGCTCACCTTTCTGGATTGGACAGTGTTGGTCATCGATACGGTGCATTGGATTCTCCTGAATACGAGGAGAAGCTCAGGTGGATTGATACAAACTTGGAGGAGGTGTTTCAAGAACTGCCAGATGATTGGACGGTTGTCGTCACATCAGATCACGGTTTAACCGATTCAGGTCAGCACGGTTCAGACCTTGACATTCTCCGCGATGTTGCTGCATTTATGTGGGGTCCAAACGTCAAGAAAGGCGCGGTTGTCAAAGATGTTCAACAACGCGACCTAGCAACGCTTCCTTCCGTTCTTTTCTCATTACCACTGCCTCATGCTGTTCATGGACGTATTCCACTCGATGCATTTGACATAAGCGAAGAAAAACGCCAACAACTTGACCAATGGAATTGGGATGCAACAGTTGCTCGTAACGATTGGTTGATTGAGGAAGGTCATCCACACATCGAAGGATTGACTTCAGAAAAGATTGAGTGGGAGCGCTTAAATGTGGATGAAATCGGTTTACGCACATCTGATTTTTTACTGAGCAGTATTGCATTTCTTGGCATTACAGGGGTGCTCGTCTATGCACTGAGGGAACTGAATCAATCGAAAAGGTTCATGTTCTGGTCAACGATTTCATTCGTTACGACTGCATTTTTATCGATGACATTGTCGTTTAACCGAGACACGCTTGCCTTGTTTTACTATCCGGTAGGGTTGTGGCTTCCAGTTGGGCTTTTCGTAGCAGGCCTATTGATTATACAATATGAAAAATGGAAACAACATAATTTCTCGCATCTTCAAATCGTTGGACTTGGCAGTATTTTCTCAGCGACCATCATGTTCCCTGAAACGAGATTGTCCATTATTGGAGTCTGCGTTTTTGGATACATTCTCCTTGAACGATTCTACTTCAAATCGGTCAAAAAGAAAGTACCGACACAGCTGTTGCTGCCTTTCATTCTGATTTGTTTTGTAACCTTTTTCTTCAGCGAACACCGAATTCTTGGAAGATCACTGACGCGATTCTATATCGTCACCATTCAACAAGAACATCCCTCCATGCTCCTGTTGTCAATTCTTCTTATCGTAGGTGCGTCGCTTCTTTACCTGATTTATGTCGAAAACATACAATCGAGAAAGGTCTTGTTCACTGTCTCAGCAATGTACGGCCTTCTGCCTGTTGCAATGTGGTTCAAACGCAATGCAATCGATTGGGTGGTCCTCTCGATATTGTTGATGTTCGTCTTTGCTTGGATTGCAGAATTGATAACGAAGAAAAGAAGGATTGGAATTTCTCCAATTCATTTCGTAGGTTTTGCTTGGGTGACCATCAGTTGGGGGTCCTATGCAGGTGCAACCACGATGATTCTCTATTCAGGATTTTACTACCTTTCTCAAAGAGAGTTCAAATTCCTCATGGAACAACAACGTGGACCTGTTGTTGAAGCAACACGATACGTACTTGTTGCACTCATTCCAATTGTTGTTTGGTTCACATGGTGGGCTACGATGGGTCAATTGGATGGATTCACCCATCCACGTGATATTGATCCAGGAAACCTCTATTTGACAGGGGGCTACATTGGCGATCGAGAATCACCGAGCAACACTTGGGTCGGTTTCATGGGCGGTGGTCCGATGGGTTTGATGACCATCCTTATTTTCCACATGTTCAGATCTATCAACTGGCCGTTGCATCTCACCGTTTGGTTTTGCGTCCTGCGAGTCGCTTTCCTTTCCATCCATCTTTCTGTATCGCCAAATCTCCCACGACTTGTATTCAAGATATCATGGGACATTGTGTTGTATTCTATGATTGCCGTGGTAGTTCTTGCCATGATTGGAGTGGATCGATTGCTCAACCAACGGGATGATAAAACCCTTGCTGATGCTTCATAGGGGCGTTTTGAATCCGATTGCTCGTACGATGCACCAGCCTTTGCGAGCTTCAAAAATTGCAAAGGCGCCGCCAAGGATGGAACCCGCAACTGCAATCCATCCCAGCGTGATTGGAAGAACACTGAGTGTTGTGAGGAGTGCCAGTGCAAGTCCAAAGGCAATGGCAACGATTCCAGTGTACAACCGAGCCATCCTACCCTTGTGGCTTATGTTGCATTCCATGAAGGTCTGTCAGACTATGTGTATTTGAAGTCGTGTTTCCCGAGGAATGAATATTTTCAAATGCTGAATCGATTCATTTCATGCATGGTGAAGAAGCACAGCCCGAGATTCTTGGCTACGGTTGAACGTTCTCGTTCTATGATTTCCGAGTGTGACGTAGACCAATTTATTGCAATGCTGAACGATGCTGAAGAGCTTGTTGTCATCGATGTTCGTGAACGACACGAATACGAGTCTGGCTGTTTTGAAGGAGCCATACACATCGGCAAAGGAGTCATTGAACGCGACATCGAAAAGCATCCGATAGCAGAGGATGCTCGAATCGTGTTGTATTGTGGTGGTGGATTCCGATCCGCTATAGCAGCCGAATCACTCACTCGAATGGGATATACAGGCGTGTATTCGCTTTGGGGGGGCTGGCGTAGCTTGGTTGACAATGACCTCGCAAAACCACTTCAGTAACAGTTCCCGTCACATTTTCAAAACGCTTTGCTGATGGACAGGCTCATAAAGGGGTTCAAAGTCGGCAAGTTGCTCCCATTGAGGTGTTACCATGGCGAAAGGACTCCACCATTATGTTCGCGAAACTTGGAAGAAGCCAAAAGAGGCTCTCCCGCACATGTTCCGTCAAACGAGAATGGCTCAGTGGCGTCGTGAACCCGTCAATTGCCGCATTGAGCGTCCAACACGCCTCGATGCTGCTCGACGCTTGGGATACAAAGCCAAGCAAGGGGTTGTTCTGATCCGTACCCGAGTACGACGCGGTGGTCTTCGTAAGGGCAAAATCCACATGAAGCGAAAACCATCCAAGGCCGGTATTTCCAAAATCACCATGGCAAAAAACACACAGCGTATCGCCGAAGAGCGTGTCGCTCGCCACTTTCCCAATCTTGAGGTTCTCAATTCCTACTGGGTGGGCGAAGATGGTAAGCACAAATTCTTCGAGGTAATCCTCATCGACACACACCACCCTGCAATCATCAACGACAAGCAACTCGGCGTCTTTTGCCAAGCCAATGGAAACAACAACCATCGCGGTCGAGCATACCGTGGAAAAACGTCTGCTGGAAAGCGCGGACGTGGTTTGTTCAACAAGGGTAAAGGTGCAGAAAAGTTGCGTCCTTCTCTCAAAGCGAATCTTAATCGTGGAAAGTAATCAAGCGTTTGTTTGATGGTCTCGTTCCACCTGCAGGTGTTATGGAGGGCAGCCAATGAGCAAGGGCGAAAGAAAGTTATCGCAATTATCTGGCCTTCAGGTGTACCTTCCAAACGGGCGATTGCTCGGCACTGTTCATGATGCCGTAATCGAACATGCAAGCCACTCATGCACCCATCTTTTCGTGACAGATACGCCCGATGACCTTGTTGAGGGATCGATTCATGTTGCAGTACCTTGGCGCTGGATTCGTTCCGTTGGAGATGTTGTCATTCTTCGATGGTTTCCTCCGACACCCATTCCACGCGGGTAAGGGATTGATTTGATGGAAATACACATTCTTGGAACCGCCTCTGCCCGACCAACGTCGTCCAGAAACGTTAGCGGTAGTGTGTTCAGTTGCCAAGAAGGCCTCGTAGTTGTTGATGCGGGTGAAGGTTTTCAAATGCGATATTCAAAACAAAGAAGCCGTATGAAACATGGTGGAGAACCATCGCTTTTGAGGCCAAATCGCATTGTTGCAGTCGCTTTGACGCACGGACATTTGGATCACACCTGGGGCTTGTTACCGTTTCTCCAGACACTTTCTCTCGATGGTAGGCAACAACCGCTCATTGTTTACGGACCAACATCATCGGAAATACTTGATTTGCTCCAAACCGATGGTGTTGATGCAGAGTTGCCGCCGAGGACCGCTTCAGCCGAACTTCTCAATCAGTACAGAGCTTGGTTCAGGCTTGGGGGTACAACAAATCACCTTGGCTATCCCGTTCGATGGTTGCTTGGTGATATTGAATCTGGGCGTTGGGTTGAATTTGTGGATGATGCTAAGGATCTTATGTGGCATGAATCGATGCCTCAACCAACCTCTTTCAAGACGTTTCGAATTGACGCTCTTTCAACTCGACACGGTATACCGTCGTGTGCATGGCAAATCTCGAGAAAGGAACGCAGAGGTTCGTTCAATCGGCATAAAGCATCGCTGGCCGGTCTTGGCAACGAAGAGAAGAAAAAGCTCTCCGAGGGATTTGACATTGAGTTGGAGAGCGGCGAAGTGCTCCAAGCATCAAGTTTTCGTGGACCGTCGAGACCTTCGACCAGCATTGTACTTTCAGGGGACACGGCTGAACAATCGATTGAACCGAAAGCACCTGTTACGGTACTTGTACATGAGGCAACCTTCCTCAACGATGCGAGTGAACGTGCGGACAATCATCTCCACAGCACGGCATCTGGAGCAGCGCGAACCGCATTGAAGTGCGACGCCAAACATCTCATTCTCACGCATTTTTCTGCCCGCTTGCGCGATGTTGACGAAGCACTATCGCAGGCAGGAGAGGTGTTGGGTCAATCATGCAGTTTGGCCTCAGCGAACGATGGTGATCGGATTCGTATCGATGACGATGGCGAGGTTGCAATGCTAAAATTGGGTCAGAGTGGATGGATCCAACACAAGTTGTCGCATCATTGAAAGAGTATGAAATGAAGGGGTTTCCATGCAATCGAAACATGTCATAGCAGTTCTGATTCTCCTGCTGTGTGTTCCATTTGTTCCATTTGCATCAAGTACATCTGCGAGGGTAACGCCTTCCTGCACTTCAGAATCAGCGACCACGTTCGCATCACAGGTTCCAGTGGATGATGGCGAATGTGTCGAGTTGTCGCTTGGATTGTTGTCACCTGGCGACGTATACGCAATCACGATTCTTGTTATCGATGACGCTCTTGACGTCCTTATCTTCGATGAATCGGGCCTCCAACCGTATTTGTTGGGACAATCCTATCGTTCTGCTTACCAGCAAATCCCTTCCACGGAATTTGCAAACGGTTCGTATGAATTTCATTGGAAGGTCCCCCTTTCTATTACCGAAAAAGAATGGACGATTGTGGTGGATAATCTCGCCCATGACGGAGATCAAGGAATGGGCGATCAGGGTGGCGACTTGGGTAGGGTTTCCATTTCCATTACGAAATTAACCGACGGTCAGTGGACATTGTATCACGACTTACTCGCAATAGTACCCAACAATCACCTGACGTTACTTGAGGGCGATGATTTGCGTCTTGAAGAAGGCACGACGGTGTCCGTAACGGCGTGGTCTCTCGAAGGTTTTGGAGATGTTTATCTCCAAACGGAATCGATGAATGCAAACTACCTCGCAGGGCAATCAAACGTTGCACTGACCGGCGCATCACTCGTTGGTGTTGATGGAACCGCATCGTTCAATTGGGTTGTTTCCTCAGCTCTTGCCAATCAACCTCTCAAACTTCTTGTCGACAACTCAAACGATGTGGATGGTCAAGGGGATGGATCAACCAATCTGAGAATGACTGTTCGAATCGAATTGGTACCCGTCATGCAGGCGTCCTTTGGTAGCGAAAATGAGACCGTACATCTTGGTGTTGCGTTGGATTTTGATGCATCTTCTTCCCCAAACAGCCTCCAACAAATTTCCAAGTATTCTTGGGACTTTGATGCATCCACGGATTCAGACAACGACGGTAGCAGCATAAATGACGAAGACGGAACGGGCGTTTTAGCCTCGGCGCTGTGGAACACTCCGGGTGAGAAAACGGTCACGCTCACAGTATCGGGTGTCTTGGGGTTGGATCGCTCTCAGATCAACATCACTGTATTGGATGTCAACAATCCAGTACCTCGAATCTCTGGCACGTCTTCCTCATCAGCGACACCCATCTCTGGCGGATGGCGGATCGAACACAATGAGACCGTCACACTCACCTGTGCATCGAGCACCGACGATCATCAAGTTGCGAGTTGTTCTTGGTCTTTGGATGGTGAGCCCTATAGCCAACAAACAACGGCATCGTTCTTCTGGTCTACAACCGGCGTGCATGAAGTCGATTTGACGGTTCTTGACCCAAGTGGAAACAGCGATTCGACATCGGTCCAAATCGCTGTCGTAGACTCAACGCTTCCGAGTTTAGATTTACCGCTGCTTCAATCGTTATCAAACAAAGCCGTTGAAGGCGAAACAATCACCTTCCGAGTTAGTGCATCAGACGATTACGATGCGAACAGCAATCTTCGATTCCATTGGGATTTGGACCCGTCTGAGGATAAGGACGGAAATGGAAATCTCCTCGACGATTCCGATTACCTCGGTTCGACCGCTGATGTTGTGTTCGACTCGGCCGGAACCAAAACTGTGATTGTAACGGTATTCGATGCTTCGAACAACAGCGACAGTTACACGTTTTCGGTTATTGTAAGCGAAGCAGAAAAGACCGAAATCGACTATGTTTTGTTTGCAGTTGTTCTTTTCATCGGAGTTGTTACAATGTCAATCGCCCTTTTGGGTTATCGTCGTTGGCAGTCGACGATTGCACTGAAACTCCTCACCGACAGAGGCTTGCCAAAGGAGGAGGCTGTTTCATACATGCGGACGGTGAAACAAACACAGCGTCTTCCTTTGTTTGCAAATGCAACCCAACTTGCTGGTCTTGGAGGTGGTGCAGATGTTACGTCTCAAAATGAGAAGGAACAAGCGAGTAAGGAAGCTGAATTTGAATCCATTTACGGGACGGGTCAAGGGCTTGATACAATGCCGCAGGCTCAGCCAATATTCGCTCCCCGTCCGCAACTCTCGGAGGCGTCGAATCAAGCAGCGAGTGAAGCCGCCGCTTTGTTTTTCGATGATGAATCCGAAGGAAAGCAATCGCTTCCTCAAAAAAATGAGGTTGATGTCTTGTCTGAACTTCAATCCTCGACCGTTGAGTCGGCAACAAAACCCACTGCATCGGGGATTGATTTACCTCAGCAATTGGATTTGCCCGATCCTGTGCCTTCTCTCAACGAGATTGAAGAAACTCCCGCAGAGGTTGCTGAAAATGTCAATTTGTTGAAAGGAACGTGCTCGAAGTGTGCACTGCAATTCCAGGTGCCAATGCCAATCGGCGTACAAGAAGCGATTGTTGTTTGCCCATCATGTTCCTCTGAGCAATTGTTCCAGCGATGAAAGGCCGGGAAAGAACCTCGCTTTGTACAATCAACGCAGGGATGGGTTCAGATACAAGTTGCTCAACCAGTCTTCATGGTCGAACAAGCGATTCGGTTGGTTCGACCAGGATTGCATCGTCCAAAACGCCAAAGATTAGCCTTGTTCTTGGTCTTGGTAATGCTGATTCCTTTGTTTCAACCCGTTCAAGCAGATGTTTCAGTCGAACAAGACGATTTTGGCCTCATGGAAAAGTTATCCGATTTTATGCAGCGACAAGAAATGAGCGATGATATTGTTGTCGCAACAGGTTCCTCCACGTCTTCGCTCGCATTGGTTGAAGCAGCGAAAAGAGAAAGCAGAGAAGGCGACCCACTCAACGATTCCACACAATATCTGAGTGATGCACAACTTCGTGATACTTCACCCCCTGCAGTCGATCACCCCCGTCCCTATGAGATTCTTCTCGATACCAACACGCAACCTGAGGGATGGCCAAACAATCTTGTCCAAACCCTGTTTTCTCTTGATTCGTTTTCGATTACCGATCCTTTAGCGGTCGGAATCAATACCTACGCATTGTACATCAATTTCTCGAGTCGCGACAACGGCCCACAGTATGAAACATGGGACTACGGAACATTCACTGGAGAGTTGTTTGTCGGAAACAACCTCGTGCTGTTTGAAAATTACATCGATATTGACGGCGACTCCGTCGATGACGTTTCCATATCGCTGACCGTTCTCGGTCTGTTGACCCTCAACGAAGGTTTTGGATTTGAACCTCCATTCAATCCCCTGAATCCGTTGAACGTTCCCGATACGCTTTGGTTACGGCCAACCTTCCAATGGAAAATTAACTACCTTAACCAGAACGATCCAATTTGGGACGAACTTGAGCATATGGAGGTCTCGCTTCTCAAGGGTCTTGCATTCGATTCTGCCATTCAGGATTCTCAATCGTATGCACTTGTGCTCGATACACGTCTGACTCAACCACCAAACAATTTCAGAGTGGAGGTCGGAATTCAAGAATTCCGTTTCAGCATTTCCGATACGGTGGTCAACATCATAACAACGCTTACCGATTTTCTTGATGGTGGATCGTTGCCGGCGGATGCGGTTTCGCTAACCTCCGTATCTGCACCTTACTCCATTTCAATACGCAACAGAAATTCCGATTCGGAAAACAGACAAACCGAATGCGATGAAACGCATTACGATGTGTTCGACGATCACAGTTCAAAGAGTGAGACACACAAGTGTGGGTATGGGGTCGGTATTGGATTCATCGAATTCGATCAAGTCAATCAGCAGGGTCAAGCTGAAATTATTGACATGGGATACCTTGACGTTGGTTTTCATCCGGAATACGGTTCAAACCTCATTCCTGAAGAAATCGATCTGGTGCTGCGAAACGACAACCTTGGTGACAACACGTTCGATACGGTCGAGCTGTACAGCGATGTTGGCGCTGATTTGTGGCTGCACTATTTTGAAGACCGCAGCAACACGATTGAAGGCGGAACTTTTGGCAACATCACCGATTCGCGATTGTGGATACGTGGCATTCCCTCTGGAACGCTTCCACAAGAAGAAATCGATGCGATATTTACCATGATTGGTGAGGCGCCTGGAAGTTCAAATTTGCCTGGCGACATTCCCGATCGACTTTCGTTTATACTCGCCATCAAGAACTATTCTGGCGATACGACTGCAAATGAAAACGACCTGACACTCCCCGTCAACCCAGCTGCACCACCTGCAACACTCATCATGATCGCAGGAACGCAACGAATCGATTCGCTGTCTTACAACTCAACATTGATGCGGGGAGGTTATGCAAGCGACGTAAGTTCTCTCTCGATTTATGTCGATAATTTGCCAGAAGTCTTAATTCTGAAAGGAAGTTTTCAACTCGCTTCCACGGGCCTTTCTCGTGTTAATTTCAACAACCCCGACTTGAACACCATTTCGCAATTGCTCGACAATGCGTTGTTAACGCTCGTTGAGATTGTGCTTGATTTGGGTTCAATTTTGAACTCCTTACCCGATCTTATCGTTGGAACAGCGGGTAGTTCTGGGGGGCAAATCGAGGTTCTTTGCCTGAATCAAGTCCGTCAGACATGGGACAACGGAGCAATCCGTAGCCCAAGCACTCTTGGCCAAATTTCGATTGCAATTGGAAGCAGTGACCATCCTTGGTTGGTCGATTCCGATCACATTCTCTTGTCACAAGATACAGAAATCGAACAGGTGAACGGACGCGATGGGCCTGTTGACCCATTGGTCCCCGTTGCGATGAGCGTACGCGTATCAAACATATCTCGTGTGTTTCAATCCTATGATCCAATTACGAGCGTTCGATCGCTGGAGTTGCAAGGTCAACAATCGGGTGCTTTGCTCGTTGGCCACATTCGTCACTCAGGTACCAATTTCGAGAACGTCACGGCACAATCGGCTATGATTTCAAATCGACCAAGCGATCTCAGCGTTGTTCAGGACCCTGCGAAGTTGGTTTACATCGCAAGTGAACCGATAGGAACCATCACGTATGGAGGCGAGCAAGGTATGCAGCGCAACGCCATACGCCTTGAGGGATTACCAGCGGAATTCCAATTGAATCTCGGAGACGACGTCGGATTCCAAGCAACCACGCCAATCACCTCAATTATGGTTCAAATGACCAACGCGACAACCCCGCTTACAATGGACGGAGATCATTTCCGATTCTGGGTTGATACCGACCAAGCTCAGGCCTCGTTAAGTGCTAAAATTTCCAATGTTGAGTCAATTCAACGCTACTCTCCTGTCGATGCAAATTCAACAGGTCCAGAAGGCAGCGCTCGATACGTACTGCAGCGACAAACCTCATCTCCATTCAATGTTTTAATGGAAGATGTTAGCGACTATGAAGACCCGTTTTTAGGCCTCAATGGAATGATGCGAATGGAGCCTTTGCCTGCCAATCTCGAGATTGTTCTTCCAAGCGACCTCGATTCGAGCGGCCTTGAAATTCCTGATTTTAGTCAGGGCGAGGGCGTTGAAGCACTGTCCTTCTTTTTGGGCGATGTTGTTGGCATTGGCGGGTTGGTCAATGATTTGGTGTACGGTCTTGTTTCAAATGCTGGAGATTCTACGGGACAAGCTGTTGATGTTGCATACGGTCTTGACATGACGACAGGTGAAAGTTTCGATATCGTCGCTGATATGCGAAAAGGAAGCATTCAGGTCGATGAACCCGGGTGGCAACACGGCCTTGATATGCAAGCAGTAGAGCGGACGGTTGTTGAATTCAACCTCTCCAAACTGACGAATCTTACCGAATCGAATCGGGTAAAAATTGATGGCATACTTGCCGATTATATTGTAGATAGTGATGAATTGGAACCGTTGATAGAAACATTCGAAAGGTCCAATCTGAGTTTTGCCTCCGCGCTAATGGAGCATCTAGCAGATGGTGTCATCACCGAACGAGAACTGATTGGTGTGGATGTGGAATTGCTCGAAGATCGAGGAGTAACATTCGAAAAACGCCGAAGTTGGCATCTGCGAGCGTGGCTCCCTCAATTGCCCTCAGGTAAAATCGAGATAACGTACGAATTCAGCCTTGAAGATGATATTCCAACGTACATTTTCTACATGAATCTCGAGGAATGGACGCCAGCACAGGAATGCTTCTACCTTACAATGGATGGTATTGAATTGTCGTCCACTGATTTGCAAATTGATGGTTTCAACACTGAGTTATCAAGGGACGTGTTTGTCGACGCGAGATTTACTCGTCAGGACAATCTAACCGTACCACGTCTATCTGTTGAAATGGACTATGACTTCGGAGAGGAACTGGATTTTGCATATTCAGTCTTTACCGATTTGGAAAATCTTGTGCGGGCAGAGACATTCATCGAAACCATTCCTCAGGGGACGGAATTTAGTACAACGATTGGCGATGTATTGAGAATTGCTGTTGAGGTTCCACAATCCATTAGCAACGATACAGAGAAAACCAGTGTCGATTCGATGATGATTCAACAGCACCGATATGTGGACGGATTTTGGTGGCCAGCAACAACCTTCTTCCGCGATGTTCCTTCTTACATGGTTCTTGATGCAGTACCCGACACACAATACGACATCCGTGAGGAACCCTCCTTCCAAGGCATGATGACCCTCAATTACAGTTCAAACTCCAACAAGATGGACATGTACATCGAAGCTGCAGGAAAGGCGATCGACGCCAAAGGAGATACGCTGTTAATCGCCAAGAATCTACCAAAAACCTTCAGACTTGAACCAACGGAAAATTGGGGTGTACGCATTGTCTCTTCAGATAATGGAGTTGAAGAACTCTACATGCGGCAATCCGATGTTCCAGGTGCTCCGGGAGCCTACCTCGACCGGTTCGAAATCATAGGCGAGAATCTCAAAGGTGCAACCATCACGATTTACCGACCATTTGGCTACCCTGTCATTGTCCTTGATGACATCACGACCGGCCGTCTGGTATCCAGTGCTGAAATGCACTTTGAACCTGGTTTCTATGCCCCTATCTTCGGTGATCTGCAAGTTGATGGCAGGGGTGTACTTTTGGATGCGCAATTTACAGGTGCACTCCCTACCTCAACCTCGATAGGTGTCAACGGTATGGTTACCGATCTTTCTGTGGTTAGCACGCTCACTGGTGGTTCTGTAGAGACGCGACACATCATGATCGTCGAGCCGTTTACGTCGGGCATAGCCTCGCTCTTTGCGATGATTTTTGGGTGAAAATATGGATGATGAATTGTTGGTTCACGAGGACGACATCGTCGCTGCCAAACCGTTGGGTCTCCTGGAAGTAACGCAACGTCAAGAAGCCATGAATTTGGGTTTCGATTTGAACGATCCTGAGCAACTTGAGGCATATCAACAGGCCCAAGAGGTTGCTCTGTTCGTTAAAGAGCGTATACGCGACATCAAACCGGTTCGGGTTGCCATCGCTGGGTTCATCCTTATGCTGCTGGTCGGATTGATTGCAAGCGGATGGTATTGGGTCATTCCACGCGATGATGTTGAGGTACACACCGTGTACATGCAACGTGGCGGCCATCTGATCATGAGCGAACTGCAAAACGATGGAAGTAGAGCGATTCGCGATGTCGTGGTTGAGGTCCGATTTTACGACACTCAGGAGCCACCAAGTCTCATTCAAAGCATGAGGGTTGAAGTCGACACGGTCAAGGCTCACTCATCGTTAGCAGGGGATGATTTGGAAATGATGATACTGGGCTATACGGTTTGGGACAATTACTCGCTCGAGATATCGGTCAGTTACACCATGTTTGATAACAGCCAGAAACGAATGGAGGCCAACCATCTCGTCGGTTTCTATGCTACAGAATTGTTTGTCGATCAGGCCGATAAGACAACGCGATTGTTTTGATGTTGAGTGTTCAAACAAATGACCCATAGCGATAAATGCGTCATCGGAAGGAGTGGTAAGTAATGGAGCGACAAGTCCGTCTTGCCCTCGGTATTCTCGTTCTTTTGTTGATGAGCCCCTGGAGTTCGATGGTTGGTCCTGAGGATGAAGCAACTGAGAACCTTGAAGACGCACGAAATGTCGAGTTCTTTTCGATTCGAACCGATGCGTATTCTGATTTTATTGGAACCTATGACACATCGGTCGTTCAGGAGCATCGACCAATTCTTGCAAACACGCGTATAGGTGTGTTTTCAAGTGATGGATTGGAACTCAATCGACCGCTTTCCAGCGAGGTCTTGGAACCCCGAATTGATGTTCAAATTATTCTCATCGATAACGACCGTCACATGCTCGATGTGCGCAGCGATTTGTCGGAAATTGCTGGCTTGGAGGTTCGAGAGTTTATTGCCCCATCTGGTTTAATGGTCCAAGGAACATCGGGCGCATTCCAAGCGGTACGAGCCGTTCCAAGCGTGGTATCACAGTGGGATGTTCCCCTCGCAATGTTCCTTGATGACACCTTACTGGATGCCTTGTTGTTCGAAGGTGGAGTGAAGGCATTAATGGATGAAGAGGTCCGTCTTGAGGGATGGTGGGAAGACCATCAAACCGAAGACGTCTTGCTTGTCGATTCTCAAGCAAATACCGTTCAACAACATCTTGCGGACGTCGCCGCTCTCGCACTGCATAATGCTGTACATCTCGATCAGGGACAATATCGAGGCCAACTATCGACAGATGCTCTTCTTGACATTGTACGTCAACCCTCAGTAATGTCGTTGAGATTGGAACCACAAATGGTGGTTGGTAACGATCAATCGAAAAACCATATGAAAATCACCACGATGCGTTCGTACTTCACCACTGACCTTGATGGGTCTGGTCAAATCGTGGCCGTTGCTGATTCGGGTTTGGACGAAGATCATGGCGACTTTGGAACACGAGTCGTTGGAAATTACGATGTCATCGGAGACGGTTCAACTGCGGACAAGCATTCCGGCCATGGGACTCATGTTTCATGTACTGTGTTGGGTGATGGAAGCAAGGGAGGCTATGCAGGCGTGGCACCCGATGCAGAACTGTATTTCCAAGCCATGGAGAACGACAACACGGGCAATTTTGTTTCTCCTTCACTGAATTATTTGCTGAATTCTGCATACAATGCGGGCGCAAGAATTCATACCAATTCGTGGGGGTCTGCAGCAACATCCACACAAGGCCAGTATACGTCAGAAGCTGAGGCTGTCGATGATCGCGCTTTCAATTACGATAAGGTTGGAAGTGGGCAGGAAGGACTGACAATCCTGTTTGCAGCGGGGAACGATGGGCCAAATTCAGGCACAGTTGGCTCCCCTTCAACCGCAAAGAACGTTGTCACCGTTGGCAACCATCAGGCACGTTATTCTGGGGCTCCAGACAATTTGATGTCCGGCTCTTCACGCGGTCCTACCGATGATGGACGTATCAAACCCGACATCATAGCACCTGGCGGCTATGTCCGTTCTTGTCGTGCTCAAGAAGCACAGGATACGGGTGGATCAAGTTGGCAATCGACGTGGTATCTCGAGTATACAGGAACATCGATGGCAACGCCCAATGCCGCTGGAGCTGCGACATTGATTCGTGAATATCTCATTGAAATCGCACAACGACCATCCCCTCAAGGTGCGTTGGTAAAGGCTCTTCTCGTTCTTGGTGCACAAGACATCAACTCTCGAAACATCCCAAACAACGACGAAGGCTGGGGGCGCGTCAATCTCAAGGAAACGCTTGCCCCTTCACAAGGACGTGGCATTTGGGTTGACGATCGTTCGTTGTTAACCCGATCCGGTACATCAAAATCGTATGTGTTCAACGTAACCTACGCCAACTCACAACTCAAAGCAGTCCTTGCGTGGTCCGATTACAGAGGAAGCCGATTCGCAAGTAAGGCCCTTGTCAACGATTTGGATTTAGAGGTTGAAGCCCCTGACGGAACCGTGTATCTCGGTAATGATTTCGCCAACGGGCGTTCCACCACAGGAGGAACGAAGGATGACATCAACAACCTTGAGGTCGTTCTTATCGATGCTGCGATGAAAGGCGTTTGGACGGTCCGGGTCAACGATGCCTATCATGCAGGAAGCGGTGCACAGCCGTTTGCAATCGCAGTATCTGGACAGGGTGTGAACGATTTACGACCGGATCCACAGGTTGTTGTTGGTTCGATGCAGTTGAACGTTACAATACCGCAGGTTGGCGATCAGGTTCGATTGACAACGCAAGTGTTCAATGCGGGCAACGTCAAAGCGGAATCTGTTGATCTGGTCTTTATGGTTGATGGTGTTGAACTCGATCAAATCACGGTTGACATCAATCCCGGTGCGAGTCGACAATCAACGTGGTATTGGACGCCTCAGCAATCAGGGGCAACAACTCTTGAACTGGTAATCGACCCTGACGATACTGTTGATGAAATTCAGGAAAACAACAACGTTTTGTCGACCGTCGTTGATGTGACAGCACCGGGTGTGAAAGTTACGGCCGATGTGATAGAGCAGCACGTTGATGATGCGTCCCAAACCACCACATCATGGAACTTAACGCTTGAAAACACAGCATTGCTGGAAACAAACGCATCCATCGATGCGCTCGGTGTGTTTTTGGACTCTGATGGGACGGAAATCCCTTGGTATCTTGGAATGACGGCATCCAATTTTTCACTTCAAGGAAAAGCAACTGCTGGTGTTTCATTGACCGTTGTTTATCCTGAAGTACCTGAACCGGGTCTTTATCGAATCGACGTTATTGGTTTGGATGTTGACAACGGCATTTCATACCCTCTGTCTCTCTATCTGGAGGTTCTTGAAATCCCTCAATTTAGGATTGAGTACGATTACACTGTGGTCCCGGTACATCCCGTTAACCCAACCAACTTGACGATCCGTGTGTACAACGACGGCAATACAGAAATTGGTTACGATTTGTTCCTGCAAGCGCCTTCAGGGTGGAATGCAGGATTCACCGATCTCAGCAACGACCCCGGCGCAACATCGGGTTCTACGGGATTGATCGCAAAGGGCGGTCAGATGGATGTTAGCATGCAATTTATTCCCCCGCAGATTTCAACGGCTGCAGGTGCTCAACGCACCGTTGCATTGACTGCAATTTCACAAACCGAACCATCGCAAACATGGGAAATGGACATTCCAATTGAAGTTATGGAGGTCCGAGAAGTTGAGATCGTTCTTGAATCTGAAATTGGCACACCTCGATCTGATGCCGTTGTGAATCTTCTTTTCACAATCGAAAATCAAGGCAACGTTGACATGACACTTTCACCAAGTCTCTCCCTTCCAACAGGTTGGTCCCTTCAAACATCGTTGCAACCTTTTGACATGATTTGGACCGAACAATCGAAAAACATCCTGATTTCAATAAAAGGCAACGGAAACGCTCTTTCAGGTTCAATTCAATTGAATCTCGACGTTGGCGTACAGCGCTTTAGCTGGTCTCAACAACTGAATGTGTTACAACTTCCCAATCCATCGCTTACCTTTTCCGAACTTCTTTTCGATGACGGACAGACGTTTGATCATCCGTTTGGACCGGGATTTCATCCTCCTGAGCAAGTCATGACGTTCACTTGGCTGCTGATTAACGAGGCTGATGTTGAATGGAGTCCTTCGATAACGACATCGCTCAGCGAGGGTGTTTTCGGTGAATGCTTCGATGTTGGAACGGTTTCGAATAACATCGTTCCAGTTGTCTGTACCATCATCCTTCCAAGCTCACTTGAGGCTGGCTCACAGCCGTCGTTTTCATTCACGCTTGTTGGTGACGATGTCTCCATAACTGAAGGCACGAGCATGCTTGTAGCAGAACAACGGAGTGTTGAATGGGAGGTAAAAGGCCAAACAACCTTGGATGGAACTGGGTCCGGAACGCTTCAGGTCAGCATACTAAATACCGGAAATGTGGAACTCTCGCATCTGTTGGAAGTCGAACCCTCATCAGGAATTGAAGCATTGATTGTTGGCGACGGTATTGTCAACGCTGTTCCGGGTGAATCTCAGCAATTCACGGTGCAGGTTGAAGGGAAAGCCAAGGGCGCTCAAAGCCTCAATTTCCAACTTACTGGTGTTCAAGAGGTTGAATCCTCTTCGACATCGATTGATGTCGATATCACGTCTTCCTTTGAAGCATCTCAGGCGGGCAGTAATGCAACAATGTTGATCGGTGCAGGAGTTTCGTTGCTCGTTGGGATTCTTATCGTTTTGTTGATCGTTCGATTTAAGCGAACCAGCGGTACAAAAATTCCTGTACCCGCTCTTGCACTTCCAATCGCACAACAGCAGGTAACAACATGCTGGTCATGCCGCCTCCCAATCGTAGGTCCAATGAAAGGTTGTCCGAAGTGCGGTGCGCGTTATCATGCCGGTTTATCGACATGCCCAGAGGTGGAGGCGTGTTCAAATTGTGGTTCATCTTCAGATGAGTTCGTATTGGCTTAATTTGTAAACATCAAAGGGCATCCTTTTGATAGGTCAACATCCCCCCCGATACGTAAGGAGGTCTGCTCATGCAAGATTTAACCCGAAAGAAACGCCTTGCGATTCTTTTGGTCGCACTGATGTTTGTTTCAATGTTGCCCATCATCGCACCGTTGGCTTCAGCAGATGAAGCACGTGATGCAAACATCCAGTTAACAGTATCACCCACTGCACAAACAATCAATCCCGGTGAAGCAGGTGAGTACACCGTCCGAGTCTACAACACTGGCTCAAATCCCGTCACGGTCCAACTCAGTACAGCAGAGGGCCAAGACCAAGATTGCAGCGCCTACACTTCGACGATCACCCAGATACCGGGTACCATTGATTCTAATTCCTATGAAGAGGCAACAATGAACGTAACTCTGACACAAACTGCTGAAGGATCCTGTGAAACAACAGTTACTGCTGCTGCACAAGACTCTCCTGAACCGCCTGACCCGCCCGGCCAGCCTGCAACTGAAACAGCGACTGTAACGACCACGGCTGGAGACGGATCTGGTAACGCACTGTTTGGTGTTGACCTTTCCATGGAAGTATCGAGTAAGACCTGGGGTGGTGAAGAAACCACAGAGTGGATTC
>CALBFP010000062.1 GCA_937894115.1 uncultured euryarchaeote | reverse complement strand
TTCGAGGTAGAGTTTCCGTTTTTCCGTGATTCCATACGCTTTCGCTTGTAAATCCAGCATAGATCGTTCATTATCAGTAATCTGCTTGTCTTTCAAAGCGAGGTAGTACATTTCGAGATATCCCAGTTCCTCTTTCGTGTGTGATTCCGGTATAAGTTTGGACGAAACACCTCCTAAGGTCGAAATAATCGGTTTCCTCAGAATGAGAAGAGTCATACCGATAAACACGCCACCAATCCAGCCTTGATCGAAAACGGATTCCATCAACTCGGTAGCCACCAAGAACAAAATTGCTCCAAGACCTGCGAAAATCGTCGTTGTAAACGTTTTTCGCAATTGTTCATCAATACCAAACATGTCGTTTTTGATAACAGCGTAAGTGAATATAATTCCTTCGAACAGTGCAGCAAGAACGACTGCTGTCGGCATCAGTGGCGGCAAAGCGAGAAGAGCATTTGACAACTCAATGTCTGGATTAAATGGATTGACTTTCAAGCTTGGAGGCTCACCGATAATGGAAATCATCCAGAAAAGAATCAAGGTGGTGGTAACTTGCATGGATGTTTTACCGATAAAACCCAGTCGAACTGCCCGTACTTCCCCCCTTAGATTGGCGTTGTCGTCTTTGTTTATTCTTGTACGAGAACGAGAAAGCGCAATCGTTGCGACGATCGCTCCAATCAAAGGTATGAACAACAGCACTCTGCTCAGTGGACCGATGGTCACATTAGTGAAAGTCATGGGGTAAATCGATTCATATTCTTCAGGACACGTTACATCAAATGGAAGAGTGGTCCCGGTTGCTGTTGACCCCGTGCCTGGCCCCACTTCTTGGCAGTAGACCCAGCTGATGTCGCCTATGGATTCGCTGGTGCCGCCCATGAAGTAACTGACAACTAAAATAACGCTCAGACAAAACATGGGTAACAAATACAAACCGTGGAAGCGGAAGAATTCCGAAACTTGCTTTGCCCATTTCTTTTCACTGTAAAAGGTTGCAGCGATCATGTACAAAAAGAACAACTGAAGCGACATGGTGTAGTAAACCACACGTCCAGGTTTCAGAACATTCAGCATCTCTTCTGGCCAAGCATAAACCCAGAACAGCATGGATGTGAAACACCGCAACGCCTCGGTTACAAGCATCAAAACCATGAAGCGATTTTTGGCCTTGCTCGGGTTGGCTTTGAAAATTAAGTACGCAAGGAAAAGCAGGAAGATGCCGGATAATATACTGAAAATTGCCAGCATGTGCCAGTAACCAACGAACGAACCAAGGGAGCGTATGTAGTAATCGACCGGGGAACCTACATCTGCCATTGATGTTTTCTGGTTAAAATCCTATATTAGCATAGCGTGACAAGAGCCATGTCTGTAAATTTGACATTTCCGTGCAACAATTAAGCCATGAAGAGGAAAACTGTCGGCAGAACATAAATAAACAGAAAATCGATGCAAAAACCATGCGAAGCATTACGTTTTTTCTCACCGTAGCTATGATCTCTGCAGGCATTTCCGGTTGTCTGGAAAATATTGGAATTGCAGAGACAAACAACAACGACTGCAACAGTGGTGAATGCATCGGTTTGGAATGCGGCATCCCGTCTTTCAGCAGTTTGGACAACAACTCAGATGGGGCGTTGGATGTTTACGAATTTGTCTATGGAATGTATGAATACGATGCCCAATACGGCCTCGAATCCTATGCTGACATCTACGACGAAATCACACACGTTTATTCTGATGACGATGAGGATGATGAATACGATGAGGACGACGATGACAATGACAATGAGATGCCACTCATAAATGAGACGTTGTACAACATCCTAGGATTGAGAGATGATGGTGGTTTTTGCCTCGGCCTTGATTGTGGAATTCCAGAGTTCAGCGAAATGGATTCAAACAGCGATGGAACACTCAGCAGGAGCGAATTCGTTGAAGGATTGATGGTTGTTGATCCCCGGTGGGGTAATGAATTCGATGAAGCGTTTGATGACATCAGTCGTAGTGATGGAGTGGTTGATTCTTATGAGTATGAAGATTTTAGAGAAGAAGTAGTAGGCCATGGATCCGATTGGGAAGAGGATGACGACAGCGACATTAATCACAGCGAGGAAGAAATAAAATTTTCAAGTACGCGACCTCGCTGTTATCACGTCGAGTTCTTCGACCGTTCCAATGACAGATTTGGTGGATGGGGAGGAGAGGTGCGATTCATCAGTGCTGATGGAGTAACCAGTACAATCGAAGATTTCTCTTACGGCAAAAAGTATGTTACCTTGAGCGAGTCAACGACTTGGACGATGGAATATACATTTGACGAAGGTGATGTTGGTTTCATCATCGATGGAGTCACGTATGGAGGCGACAACAATGGCTTTGCTCCTTCAATGTACAATTGTGATGATGATGAATGTAAATACGGG
>CALBFP010000061.1 GCA_937894115.1 uncultured euryarchaeote | reverse complement strand
AACAAACCTGCTTCTCATTCCAACTCCAATTTGCAAGGCTTGTTGTGTCAACAACGTTTTGTCCATTTTCAATCGAAAGAGCATGGGCCTGGTGGGCAATCTCTTCCAATCGGAAAACTTGGAAACCTTGACGTTGTAACGTACCAGCAAGAGTCGTTTTCCCCGTTCCGGGGGATCCTGTAATCGCTACAACCTTCGGACGCATCCTCTTCGCCTGAACCAAGAGACATCAAGAATTAAACATAAGGTTCGGGATGGTAAACCATGGCAGCCATCGCACTTGTCCTCCTTTCAACGGAGCCGGGGCGAGAACAACAAGTTGTCAGCAATTTGAAAAACATGTCAGAAGTCTCAGAAGCAATGGTTCTTTTTGGAGAATACGACGTTTACTGCAAGGTATGTGTGGATGATTTCTCGCAATTGTCAGAACTCATCTTGCGCAACATCCGTACGCTTGATGGCGTTGTCGAGACCACAACGCTCACAGCAGCGAACGATGGTAAGTGAGGCAACCCTATGTTTGGTATGTCCGATCCAAATCAAACCCTATCGCAAATGTTGCGCTATTTTGAGGAACAACGGTACGAAATGGTTGAAGTGATGGCGACTGAGTTCACGACGATGTTGCTCTCGAACAAACAACGCGATGGAGCAACACAAACTCTCTTGGTCAAAGGTGTTCGAATTCTTGCTGAGGTTCTCTCAATTCGAGAAAAACACAAACTGGCTGTAAAGGCGACATCAGTTCTGCTTCGCGAACGGAAAAAATTAGAAAAAATTCTCCTCCAAAGCGCACCGAATCTGTTGGAAAAACTAACCCCTATGGAGCAAGATTTTCGTACTGTTGGTCACGTTTACAAAAAGGCCGGAAGCAATTCGAAAGCCCGTAGATTTTTTCTGAAAGCCAACAAACACACACCGGGTAACGTCGCCGCCTTGCTCGCCCTTTGTCAGGTCGATGGTCAAAAAACCAAGCACGCCAAATTGCTTGCTTCTGCTGTCCAATCTGCAGGACCGGTTATTTTAGAGCATGGTTTTTATTTTATTCGCCCAAAACATGCTCCTGGAAGTCAAATTGATCCTGTCTTGGCCGTCTTGGAAACATGCACACAGCAGCACCCTCTTTGCTCAGAACAAGCTACAAGAATTCGAAAAGAATGCGAAGAAATTGCGAACGGAATACGGGCTGCAAACCAACGCCTCCAAACTGCGATGGATTCATTGCAGCCGAAGCATGACTATCATGAGTATTCGTAAGTGGTAGCGAGGGATGGATTTGAACCATCGATCTCCGGGTTATGAGCCCGACGGGATATCCAGACTACCCCACCTCGCTGAGCCAAACCCCACAGTCCTTCCCTTTGAAACCACCGATGTTACAGTTTTTCCATCCACATTCGGCACTGTCTTCTTGAAGGATGACGTCCAACACATCTCATGGGCGAAAGGAGTGGTGTCGTGTTCCTTGTGGGCGTTCTGGTTTGCTCAGCACTCACTGGGTGTTTGTCAGACAACGAAGTCGGAGAGGAGAGCCTCATCGATTTGGTCGTCTACTACGATTTGACAAACGGAACCATTCAACAGTCGTTTATTGGAGGTTCACAATTTTCATTCACAGGCGTGACCTTTAGTTTTGATTTTGCCTACACAACCTCCGAATACGGTTTGGAGTCTTTCTATGTCGATCCAGGTGACGGCAGCCCCGCAGCCACGGTCGATGCCTCAGATTCTGCAAACATCGATGTGGAGTACCAACTTCACGGATTGTACACCGCCGTACTGGGAGCAACAGACATTAATGGAAATGAGGTCAACAAAACCGTCGTTTTAAGGGTTGAACAATTCATTGAATGGAATGAAGCGAACTCTGCTGAACCGGATATTATGGAAATAAATACAACACCAGGGAATGAGGAAGATGGACCGAGGCGATTAACAATTGATTCAACCGTTGAGAACCCCTCGGACCTTTTTGGTGGAAGTCCTGTCACCGTTTCGTGGGAATTGACCGATCCAAATTCTGAGAGCAAAGGAATGAAGAGCGAACAAATCGCAGATGGTCAGGAGGCTTCGTGGAATTTTAATCTGGAATTCCCAATATCTGGCATCCACGAACTTGCTGTTACAATCGACCAAGGACAAAACCGTATCAATATCGATCATATTGTCGGGATTCTCTACGACCAAATCGAATCCTCCCCAAACCCAAACCAGTCAAACAATGAAAATGAAGAAGAGAATACTGAAAGTGAATGAAAAGTGAAAAAACGCATAAAGCAACGCATTTGATTACAAACTTCAATTTTAGTTCTGGTTAAGTCCCATTCTCCGCTTGATATACTGTCAGCCACTGGTTTGGCATGAGTGATAAGATGAGCACCAAAACAAAGAAGAAGACAACAAGTAAGAAGAATGAAGTCCCGACTGAGGATGAGGGGATTCCAATGGATGCGAGCGATGAAGAAGAATCCGAGGTCAAAATCGAAGATCTACCCGGAGTTGGACCTGCCACAGCGGAAAAACTTCGTGAGGCTGGGTTCGATGAATTGTTGGCCCTCGCAGTTATGTCACCAGCAGATCTTGCTGAACAAGCCGAACTTGGCGAAGCAGTAGCAGGAAAAATCATCAACGCAGCTAAGAAAATGGCAAACATTGGAGGATTCGTTTCAGGTGTTGCGCTCCTCGATCGACGCCGAGAAGTACAAAAATTATCCTCAAAAGTTCAGTCCATTGACGATCTCTTGGGCGGAGGTTTTGAGACACAAGCCCTTGTCGAAGTCTACGGTGCATTCGGATCCGGGAAAACGCAGATCGGTCATCAGCTCGCGGTAAACTGCACCATGCCACTTGAAGATGGTGGCTTCGATGGCGACGTATTCTACATTGACACGGAAGATACATTCCGACCAGAGCGAATCACACAAATGGCGAGAGGTCACGGCCTCGATCCTGATGAAGTATTGAGTAGAATACACGTTGCACGTGCTTACAACTCTGCACATCAAATGCTTCTTGCCGAAGAAATCAAGCGCATGAGCAAAGGCCTCAACGTGAAAATGATTATTGTCGATTCTTTGACAAGCCATTTCCGTGCGGAATTCATTGGACGTGGGATGCTCGCAAACCGCCAACAGAAATTAAATCGCCACCTCAAAGACCTCAAACAACTTGCTGATGTGAACAACGCTCTCGTGCTGGTCACAAACCAAGTTCATTCCAAACCGGATGCAATGTGGGGCGATCCTACCAAACCGATTGGAGGGCACGTCTTAGCACACGCATCCACGTTCCGCCTCTACCTACGAAAGGCCAAAGGTGGGCGACGCATTGCACGACTTGTCGACTCACCGAACCTTCCGGATGGAGAGTGTGTCTACCAAGTTACGCAAGAAGGACTTCGTGATTGATCCCATCCTCCAAAATCACGCCCTTTGCCTGCAATTGCGGCAATACATTCAAGTTAGGATGGAAGAAAATAAGGACCATGCGCCATTTGATTGAACGTGTGTTGGAACTTTCCGAAGACGAGATTGTACCTCAACTCGAACCGCAACCAAGTGGTCAAGGTACCGATGAAGAGCTGCGTGCTCTTCTTGAATCGTTGCAACCACGTATTCGAGTGTATGGAGTCGGGGGTGCGGGATGCAATGCAGTTGGACGTCTTGAATCCGAAGGATTGTTTGAGAACTCGTTTGTTACAGGATATGCCATCAACACCGATGCCCAGGCACTACTCATGTCACCCCTAGAATGCAAAGTGCTGATTGGACGTACAGCACGAGGAAGAGGTGCTGGTGGAGACCCAACAAAAGGTGAAACCGCCGCTCTTGAATCTGAAATGGCGCTGCGTGGAATCACCACGGATACACAGCTTGCGATTATTGCAGCAGGCATGGGTGGAGGTTCGGGCACAGGTGCTGCAGGCCATCTTGCTCGCCTAGCTAAAGAACAAGGAGCCATGACCATCGCAGTCGTTACCTATCCCTTCCAGTCAGAAGGCGCCACGCGAAGAGAAAACGCCGAATGGGGCTTGGAACGCTTGAGGGAGCATTGCGACACGATTTTAGTTATTCCAAACGAACGATTGCTCGAGATTGAAGGCGTCAAAGACCTTCCTCTTGCAAGTGCATTTCGGGTTGGTGATGAACTGCTCGTTCGCTCTATTACGGGTGTTACTGAACTGCTCACTCGAGATGGTATGGTCAACCTTGACTTTGAGGACTTAAAGGCTGTAATCCACTCTGGTGCTGGAGTAGCAATGATTGGATTGGGTGCTGGATCGGGCCCAGGTCGTGCAGAGGAAGCGACTTTGGAAGCGTTGCATTCTCCGCTTCTTGACCTTGACTTTAGTGATGCACGTGGAGCGCTTATCAACGTTGTTGGAGGCAACAATCTTACACTCGGAGAAGCCGAGCGCTGTGCTCAAATTATCACCGATCGTATTTCACCCCACGCGAAAATCATTTGGGGTACTGCTGTTGATGAGGATCTTGAAGACGAAATTCGTGTTATGCTGGTTCTAACCGGTGTTAAAAGCGAGCAGATTCATGGATCGTCCGAACGAAGACAATTGAAAGCACTCCGGAGCAGTACAATTGAATTTGTCAACTGATTAGCTTCGTATCGTAGCGAACAGAAGATACGTTAGAGATAAGAGTGCAACAATTCCAACAGTGTAATCTAACGGGCTAAATTCTCTGTCTTCAATCTGAAGTAAATCCCCGTCGTAGAGTATACCAGGAAGACGGAGCGCAACCGAGTTCCATTCATCTCCAGTACTTGCTCCATTTCCATTAACAGCATTCCCATAAACGATAAAGTCAACAAACGATGTGTTGTCTTCTGGACTTATGAATGTGAAATTCCATGCACGGAACCCATTGCCTATTTCGGTATGAGTCCAACCGTCGTCTTTCTGTTGAATGTAGCCCTGATTTACATCGAATGAAATCCCTCCATCTGAAATCTGTAGACGAAAGCCGCCCATTGTACCATCGTCCGATGGCGGTATGTTTTCTGAGCTTATTACAATTGAAAAGTTGTAAGTTTTGTTGGATTCAAAGGAATCAGGAAGGCCTTGCACTTGAATTGAGGTTCCTGAATTCTGCTCGCCATGACAGAGACAACCACCGTCAGCTGATCGACCAATTCCACTTGGGGCAGATGTTGCAATCGGAACCAGAAGAGCAATGACAATTAGTCCCAGCATTGCTCGCAATGGAACCCCTCATTTCCACCAAAAATGGGTGCCATTTGAACCTTTCATGTTGATTCAAATTGAACAATACTTCAAAAGCGGACGGGGTGCAATGAAATATTGATACCATGGATTTTGAACAAGCGGACATGCAATACTTTGATGCGGATGATGTAGATATTTTCGCTGAATTGGGCACACCAGCACCTGTACAAGCAATCGCTTCGAACCCGCTGCATGATATTCTCCTAGAAGAGGAAAAACCCCTCGATGTCGATCCTCATCTCGTAGCCGAGCTCCTACAAGTCCTTGCTCAACATTCGATTCTACAAAACAATAATACAAACGAAATGCTGTCTGGACTTGCACAAAACATCGACATGAATTCTGCGCGTGTGACGCTCAACGATGACGAATATCGACTGTCCCTCCTTGTTGAACTGCAAGACAATCAACACATTCGTCCCTGCGTGCGCGCCAACAGGGCTTTAGGACAATTTGATTTTGTTGAAGAACAGAATGTGCCCTCAAAGTGGAAGCCTCTCTACGATTTGCTCGAAAACGCGTTTAAGCAAGCAATTCAATCTCTAAAAAGCAGTACTTACATTGGATGAAGAACAAGATCCCAGTTGATTTCGATGTTCTCATCAAGAGAATTTGAAACTGAACAATACTTTTCATGAGATTTTTCAATCGTTCGTCGAACCAATTTCTCTGGAACATCCCCCTCGACATGATAAATCATGTTAATCTCGGTAAACGAACGTGGGTATTCTTCCCTTCTCTGACCATCCAAATCCACCCAGACCTTGCCAAATTGTCGGTTTTTGAGCCCTACAATGACATCAACAATCGAACATGCCCCAATCATCTGCAAGAAAATTTGCATCGGGGATGGGCCGTCTTCCCAATCGACACGAATCGATTGACCTCGCTCATTTTGGCAGTCTAGGATGGTTCCGCTTGACCAGTGTACGCTCCCTCTCATAGAGACCAAGCCATCGGTTGGTTCTTCAAGTGGTTATGGGTGGGTCGGTTTGAGAAGTATGAGCGGCCAACCTGTTGTTATGCAAAATGGAAAACTACACGTCCCAAATGATCCAATTATCCACTACATCGAAGGGGATGGAATCGGCGTGGACATCAGCCCAGTCATGATTTCAGTGGTCAGTGCAGCTGTCAAAAAAGCATACAGTGGAGAACGCGAAATTGTATGGAAAGAAGTCCTCGCTGGAGAAAAAGCATTTCATGCGACGGGACAATGGTTGCCTGAAACGACCTTGGAGGCCATGCGCACTGGACTCGTGTCGATCAAAGGGCCATTGACAACTCCAGTGGGCGGAGGAATCCGTTCTTTGAATGTTGCTCTAAGACAAAAGTTGGACCTTTTCGCATGCGTGCGGCCTGTCCGCTGGTATGAAGGAACGCCTTCTCCTGTAAAAAAGCCAGGCGACGTTGACATGATTATTTTTCGCGAAAACAGTGAAGATGTTTATGCTGGAATTGAATGGGAATCAGGTTCAGATGGGGTGAAAAAGCTCATTGATTTCCTAACCAATGAAATGGGTGTTGATAAGATTCGATTCCCAAACTCATCAGGTATTGGAATCAAGCCCATCAGTCAAGAAGGAACGGGAAGAATCGTTCGTGCAGCACTTCAATATGCTATCGATAACGACAAGGAAAGTGTCACACTGGTTCACA
>CALBFP010000060.1 GCA_937894115.1 uncultured euryarchaeote | reverse complement strand
GCCATGGGAGCAAGCCAAGATCGAAATCGCTTCATCCCGATGATCTACGTTGTTGCTGGTATCGCCTTTGGACTCCTTGTAACAGCGGGCGGATGGTTGGCAAAGGAAGGTGAGATTACCACTGGACAACTCGTCACTTTCCTCCTCATTAGCACTCGAATGACCATGCCGATGTTTATTTTTGGAATCCTCGTGAATCAACTGCAACGAGGGGAGGCAGCAGCACGACGCGTGTTTGCAGCCATTGATTTGGAGCCCACCATTGTCGACCATGAGGATGCTATCGAACTTCGTGGCCCGATTGAATCGGTGGAGTTCAGAGATGTACACTTTACTTATCCCAACACGACAACGAAAGTTCTCAACGGTATTTCCTTCAAGGTTGCTGGCGGTCAATTTCTTGGTGTCATGGGTCACACAGGTGCAGGAAAGACAACGATTCTCAAGTTGTTGATGCGTTACTATGTGCCTGATTCAGGAGAGGTACTCATCAACGATAACAACATCAATACATTTACACTTGCCAGTGTTCGTGAGGCTATCGGGTTTGTCAGTCAGGACCCATTCCTGTTCTACGGGTCGATCCGAGACAACGTTCAGTACAACCAGATTGCTGATGAAAACGAGCTTAAACGAGCCTTGGAACTTGCAGGAGCAGCGGAGTTTATCGACGAGTTGGAAGACGGAATTGAGACGATGGTTGGCGATCGAGGTGCGATGTTGAGCGGTGGCCAGCGTGCCCGTGTTTCCCTTGCCCGTGCACTGCTCAAGAAACCGTCACTGCTGATTCTGGATGAGGCGTCGAGTGCTCTCGATGCTGAAACAGAGCGTCGAATTCAAGAAAATCTCCTCAGCACTGGTTCAGGGAGGGCAACCATCGCAGTTGCACACCGCTTGAGTACCATCCGAAATGCAAATGAAATTCTTGCCATGGTTGATGGAACGGTTGTAGAGCGAGGCAAGCATGACGGTCTCGTTGAACGGCAGGGTGTTTACTCAAGCCAATGGACCATACAGACCGGAGATATGGCTGGAATGTAATCAGGTTCGCTCCATAATCGGGCGAAGAATGGTGGTCATTTCCTGCTGTGGTGTCGTGGGAATGAACGCTTTGTTGCCCCACAGAATAAGCACGGAAATAAAGAAAAACAGCGGAATTCCGACGATCAAGGACCATATGGCCACGGTAAGATCGAGGATGTAATAATCTTCGAAAAACTCTGACACAATGATTGTGGTAAACAGGACCGCTACTCGCGTTACGGTAAGTACAGAACGGATGGTAAGCCAAATTTCTTCTTCGTCAGATATTTCACGAAGAATTCGTTCACCCATGGTGCCTCTTGTTTTCATCCATTGAAAGGCGTTGCGTCGATTATGCGTCTTAAATGGTCCGTTCTCGGTCATCAATTTGTCGGCCAACGCCTGCAACGCCACCCGTTCGGCGAATTTCTCGCCATGCCTTGTTCACGCCTTGGCCGTAAGCCCAGTGAGCTAAGAAAACAAATAGCGGTGCAAGAGCAACGGTTCCAATCGAACGGTGTGGACTCGTTCCAATGGCTGCTCCAAGCCATGAAATCCCGATGTACAACCCAACAAAACCAAGCGTTCCATGGACGGCAATTCTTGACCATGTCCAATCTCCATCGATAGAGAACCATGGATAATCGGTAGCTCCGCCTCCAGCAACACCTGCAATCAGTGCAAGGATGGAGGCTACTGTAAGCCATGGGAAGAAACCGATTGCGGTATGGGACCATGCAGCAATTTCAGGCCAACGCTTGTTCGCTACCATTCTCGTGTATCCGTAATTGCGCATCTGTTTCATGTACGGTTTAAACGGACGTCGTCGACGATGAGGCATCACGTTGGATGGATCGATGAAGAGTTTGTGTCCTTTGCGTTGGATTTTTGCATCAAGGACGACATCCTCTGCACCGATGCAACCGGGTTCAAAGAAATTGACTTCCCTCAGGTTCTTCATCCGATGTGCACAATTGACACCTGGGTTGTGTGTTATAGGTACCAATTCACCTCGAGGCTTCGCACCATAGCGTGTCCCAGCGGTCATGAATTTGGTACAGAAGGCAACGTCAGCACACTTCGCTCCAAAGGAATCGTCATCGGGTGCAAAGTTTGGACCGCCGACAGCGCCGACTTCAGGATCCTTAAACCAACGAATGAGTTTCTCTGCCCAATCCAGTGGAGGGATGGTGTCATCATCCGTGAACAAAACCAAGTCGTGATCCATTTGTTCCAATGCGAAGTTGCAAGCATCAGCTCGGTTGGTGGAGGGGTCGTCAATCCATGTGGCTCCATACTTTTCACACACATCCTTTGTGTGATCTCTTGACTTCGAATCTGCTATGACCACTTCAAGGTTAGGATAGGTTTGTTGTGCAAGCCGATCCAACACAATTTCAAGTTCATCTGCGTTGTTGATCGTTGGGATCAATATCGCAACTTTGTAAGGGGTTCCATCGTCCTTGAGCAGAGGTTCCACCATGAACCGCCCATCAGGCTCATACATATGAATTGGAGGGAACTTCCCCGCCTCATGATTGCGACACACGTCGACATATTGGAGGTTCTTCAACGCGCGAAAACGTTGTTCATTGAATAGTAAGTTCATAAGCCGTCGAAAGGACAGCCATGATGTAGGGGTGCCTCACATGTTGAACGTTACAGCTCGCCAAGAACTCGTAAGCAAGATTTTGGACACATTAATGATTGTCGTCGAAGACGCAAGATTTGATTTCGAAGAAGGTGGATTAACCGTGCGTGTGGTCGATTCTTCTCACGTAGCGATGATCAAACTTCATGTCGATGCTGCTGCATTTGATGGGTGGGAACTCGATGCAAAGAAAATTGGTCTTGAAATGAAGAAAATTCGAGAACTGACCACGCTTGGTGCGTCCGGTGATCTTATTGAGATTACACACCAGGAAGGAGGCGATTTTACCATGAGCCTCGGAAAAATCGTGCGAAACCTTCGTCCACTCGACAACGCAACCATGGCTTCCCCTCCGTCGCTTCCAAAATTGGACCTCCCGTGCAAGGTTGTGATGAACGGGGCCGAGCTTGGGCAGGCCTTGAAGGCTGCAAAACAAGTTGGCGATTTGGTCAATTTTAGTGTTGACAAAAGTTCGTTCAAGGTTCACGTTCGAAACAACACCGATTCGGTCGACATCTCTTTTGACAAGGATGAGATGGAAGAACTCGTATGCGATGGACCAGCTCGCAGCCAATACAGCCTTACGTATCTCGAGCCGCTATCACGCCGATTCGGTCCTACCGATATGGTAACCATTCAATTCGGTGAGAATTTTCCACTCGCCATGAGTTTCAACTTTTATGATGGTGCTGCTGAGGTTGACTATTTCCTCGCCCCACGGGTCGAAAGCGATTACTGATCAGTATTCACGCCAACCGTGGCCGCAATTTTTGCACGTCAACATTCGGGTTTCTGGCTCGTCTGAAGACCGTGTTTGTTCAAGATAGAAGTACACTTCTGTGCAATCGCATTTAGGACACATGTATGATTCGGTCGAGAGTACTCCTTTGCGTTGATCTGAATCTTTGATAATTTCATATTCACGCTTTTCTGCTTTCGTCGTTGTTTTGGTTTTTGAGAGGTCAATCTCTTTTCCGCCCACCTTCATCTTGACATTGGCTGGTCCAGTGTAACCGCATTTGTAATTTGTACATGTAATGTCTCCAGAGGGACTTGGAAAGGACAAAGTGCCGCATTCGGGACAAAACATGACTATGGCATTTGCATGTTACATTTAATCATGATGGTTCTATCAACCGCCGGGTCTCCTTTTCACCACAGCGACAATGTTCGTTCGAAAAACAGGTGACAACATTCAATTCCAACCACGAACTGGGACGTTTATGTGGCTCTGGTATTCGTGGCATTCAGCAGCCGTTGTCAACGAGGAAGGAGATGTACTTGACATTGAAAGCAACGATGCTCGATTTTCGGTACATGCCGTAAAACAGCGATTGCAACGTATTGCAAACGGGCTACTTTCTCCCGAAGCCGAAATCCTTGCTGAACGATTCCCAGATGCAAAACCGATTGTTCATGGCTCTGAAGGCTTGCCTGAATTTGATGTTCCACAGCCAACTGAACAACAGATTGGACTTGCTGATGAAGCTTCATTGCTCCTTGCCAAGGAAGGAGTTGCAATCTCTGCTGCCGATCCAGACCGAAGACTCGAACATCTCTCTCGAGCAAGTGAGGAACTGCGAACGCTTCACCTTTCCATGGAAGCACAACTCATTGAATGGGTCGGACTTTTTCTGCCGAGCGCTCGATTTGAGACCAATCGAGGGAGCGTTGCAGGTCGTTTGAGTGAGGTTGCCTCACTAACAGAGTTTGCAACTGCTTTGGAAGTTGATGATGCTCATGAACAACCAACACCGAGCGAATGGAAAGCATTGCATGGTTGGGCGGTAATGGTTGCCAATCAACGTCGTCAGTTGGATCAATTGGAGCATGCAATCCGAGTTTCCGCCCAAGCCCATCTTCCATCGGTTTCGACATTGGTTGGACCACTTCTCGCAGCAAGGTTGTGTGTTGAGGCACACGGGCGGTCAAGACTTGCTCGATTGCCTTCTGGTACCGTTCAAGTTCTTGGAGCAGAAAAGGCATTTTTCAATCACCTTCGCAACGGCTCTGCACCACCGAAACACGGCCATATCTTCATGCATCCTTGGATTTCAAGGTCACCTCGATGGATTCGAGGTAAAATCGCGCGAATGTTGGCATCGAAAATTAGCATTGCAGCAAGAATTGATGCGTTTGGTGGAACGCCCATGAAGCAAGAGGATGTGGACAAAGTAGAGGCAAAGGTTGAGGCAATTCGTACCGAATTTTCCACACCGAAGCGTCGTTGAGGTCGTCATATGGCCAAGAACCGACGCATGCGGCCTTTGTCCGATTCCGTTTTGTTGGAAGGACGAAGCCTTTGGAGCGTAAACGCCAATCCAGGAGTTGCCATACGAGGAGAATCACTCAGAAAATTCAGAGGTGTTGAACATCGTCGCTGGGACCCCAATCGCTCCAAGCTTGCAGCAGCCCTGTTACGAACTCGCAACGACCCTTCTGATTTGCTTCCACAAGCCGGTTCCACAGTATTGTACCTCGGTGCAGGACATGGAACCACAATCTCGCATTTGCACGATCATTTGTGTGGTTCTGGAAACCAAAAAAGCGGTCGCTTAATTGCAGTGGATCTCGCACCCCGATGCTTACGTGATTTGACGTATCTCGCCGAACAGCGTCCCGGTTTGGTTCCAGTGCTCGGAGATGCGAGGAAGTTTGAGACGTGGGGTGTTTTGCTTCCAAGGAAGGTGAACTGGCTGTTTCAAGACGTGGCTCAAGCAGGTCAGGTTGAAATTTTCACATCGGCCGTTCGCCGATTTCTCAGCAAGGACGGTATCGGCTTGCTTTCCCTGAAAGCAGCGAGTGAACGTCATCGAGAAGCGAGTGAACCTGATGTCTTCGCTGCGGCGATTGCACAATTGAGTCAAGAACTGGAACTTATCGAGCACATCAACCTGACAGGGTTTGAAGATCAGCACGCACTGTTTGTTGTCCGAAGGAGGTAAATTCGTGCCGGAACTACCCGAAGTTGAGACGGTCCGTAGGGGACTTGAACAAGCGATGGTCGGTAGGAGGTTGGAGGAGGTCGTCCTTCGAAGAGAGAACCTTCGGTTTCCGTTTCCTCAAAATTTTCGAGCACACACTGTTGGCCGACGCATCGATTCAATCCGTCGACGCGCCAAGTATCTCCTCATCGATTTGGATGACGGAAAAATCATACTTTCTCATCTCGGCATGTCTGGGCGATACACTCTTTTTGATGCAAACAAGGTCGATCAATTCGAAAATGTGGAGTGTAACGATACACATTCCAGATTCGGTTCAGCAACAGGATTCGATGGTCGACACGATCACGTAGAATTTCGCTTCGATGACGGAAGCGTTGCCGTGTATACCGATCCGAGGCGTTTTGGTATTATGGACCTCATCGATGTTGGCGAAGAGAGCATTCATCCTTTGATTGAGACGCTTGGGCCTGAACCTTTTGGAGATTGGAATTCAAACGACCTTGCCCGTAAGTTGCAACGAAAAACGTCGAGCATCAAAGTGGCCTTGCTTGATCAACGGGTTGTTGTTGGCGTGGGCAACATTTACGCCTGTGAAGCCTTGCATCGTAGCGGTATACATCCTTCAAGAGAGAGCAGGTCGTTGGTACGAAAGGACGGTAGACCAAAGAAGAAACTTGACGTGCTTGTTGATATGGTGGTCGATGTCTTGAACAAAGCTGTCGAAGTTGGTGGAAGTTCATTGAACGACTTCGCTGATGTAAACGGAACTCTCGGATACTTTGGGCATCATTTCCAAGTGTACGATCGAGAAGATAAACCGTGTTTGAAAGCAGGTTGTGGCGGCACGATTGAACGAATTACCCAATCGGGACGTTCGACTTTTCTCTGTCCAAGATGTCAACGTTAGGCCAAGTACATACTGAGCATAACCGAGCATGCAAATCCCCATAATACGAGAGCAGTTGCACGGTTGACTGTTGTTTCATTGGCTCGTAACCAATCAAGAAGGGATGTTCCTGTTAGGAACACTGCAACCAAAACGTACCAGATCATGTCGATTGCCATTCCTACAAAACCAATCACAAGTTTGGTCATAATACTCATTCCTGCATCAAGCACTTGGGCAAGGACTGCGACCAAGAACAGTGCGATTTTTGGATTAAAAAATGCAATTGAAAATCCTTCCAAGAAGCCTCTTGCTTCACCTTCCATGGAATCCGTCAAATCCTCATTGCGATGATGCCACATCAGCCACCCGTACCAAAACAACAGGCCGATGCCGATCACCTGAAGAAGAAAAAAGGCTCCAGGAGCTTGTTCAAGAAGCACAATCAGTCCGAAGATTGCCACCCCGGCATAGATTCCAAAACCGATGCCGTGGCCTACAGCACACATCACGCCCCGTCGCCGTCCCCCAACAATGGTGTTTCGAATGACCATGAGCAGACTTGGACCCGGGGAGATAGCGCCAAGAAAAAACACCGTACCCGCCGCAAGAATCGCTTCCCATGCTAGGTCCATGCATCAGGGGGCGGAATCACATCACTTGATTGCTTTCATAGCAGAAAGAAGGTGTATCCGCCTTTCCATGGGTCGAGCTCTGCATTCGCCTTTGCGGTCGCTTCGGCGTAGATGGAAGCGTACTTTCGGCTGTGCACTGCTTTGAGAACAGCACGGAGAAAAGCCTCGTTTGACTGGGCCTGTTCCTTTTGGTTCGCCATGTACAGAAATCATCATCAACCGTTATCAAAGTTTCTTTATTTTGTCCATACAAACGAGATATTTTCCAGATTACGGAAATTAACCTTGTATTCTCATCATCTTTACACATGCAAGACGTCAATTGAAGAAACGGCTGAATCCTGGCGATATATCCGGAATCCCGTAGGTCCCGGCAAGCGAAGGTGTTGTTCGGAGGGGTCGGTTCCTGGACCGTGCCATACGTTGTTCGGGGATTGATTGAGTCTGGGAGAGGCAACGAACACATGTCGCGGCATCGAATCCATGTTGTAATCGTCCAAGTCTTCCTGCAAAACAACACCAGCCATCTTCAGTTTACGCTTTGCTCGAAGTGCTGATACCATTTCCCTGCGATGAGATGAACGAAGAATATCGAGGCCAAAATGTGCACCAACGCTGGCTTCACGACAATTCGGAACATCGAACCATCGCTCAGAACGGAGGGTTGCTTGCTTGACCACTTGCAATGTGGAGAGATTGAGCGCCGCAAGTCCAGGAGCTACATGATTGTAGGCACCAATGTCAAGTGCAATCCATGAAGGGCGACCATCGCTGAGTCGGATTTGGCTCTTTACAACTTGGCCAGGATCCGGTCCAACCGTTGTCGTCGTTGAATGCCCGAAAACAACTGCACGGTTGGGATCCAAGGGGTATTGATGGTCATAGAACCGATTTCGAATCCAAAGCAATTCCTTGTCGCCTTGAAGATCCAACGGCATTCGTGGATCGTAGCCTGCATGAACAAGTCGAAACGCATCCAATACAATGTGGTTGGGAAGATTATCCATCCACATTGCGTCCATTGCAAATTGCTTTTTTGCATCGTACAAATCGCCATGCGAACGAACGATGTACGATCCCCAAGTTGAACGTCCACCGCGTTCAACCCACGGTTGCCACAGTTCAACATTCCCATCGTTTTGCAATGAGGCGATTGCCATCAGTTCATGATTCCCTTTCAGACAAATGATTTGAGGATTGGAGCGAATGTAGTCGATGACACCTGCTGAATCTGGACCCCTGTCAATCATATCTCCGAGACAAACAACACGATCTTCGGGGTTGAGTTTCAATCGATGAATGAGCGCACGAAATGTTCCAAGATGTCCATGAACATCCCCTACAGCCCAGACATTTTTCCCCTCATCTAGACGACCCTGCAGGTCTGCCTCGATGTGAGCATCTCGATAGGATGGGCCTAATGCGAGGTCCAGTTTGCATCCCATGGCTTTCACCAAAGAGGTTTTTCCTCTTCGTTACGCACTGCACTATGAGGATATATTGTCTTCGCCTTGTTGCT
>CALBFP010000059.1 GCA_937894115.1 uncultured euryarchaeote | reverse complement strand
AGCAAGGCTCTGGGTGGATGCCATCATTGATCCCGAGGAAACGCGTCACTGGATTAGTACCGGTATTAACGCCGCAAATCACGCATCATTAGCAACCTTCAACACAGGCGTTATTCAGACATGATTTACTGAGCACGTTCTAACCGCTGCAGTGCCTGCAACATCGACTTAAATAATTCGAGTCGGGCATCATCATTTGTAGAGTCTTCTATTGCTCCTCGCACTGCGAGCAAAGCATCCAAAAGCGCTTGCTCGTCTAGCACCTGTTCCAACTCTTCAATCCACGTTAAGGCCTCCACCGTACAGCGAAAATCACCTTCCACCGCACATGTCACGACCAAACGAAGATCATCTTCCATTTGAAAACCGCAACTCCACAAAAAACTAATTATATCAGCTTGCTGCTCTTGAAATGCAGGATCATCTAAAGCATCCGATAAAACGGCGGCAGCATCGGAAATCTTCAACGCTCCGAGCATGCCAGCGATTTCTGCGCGGATATCTTCTTCAGGTCGATCACGGAAGGCCTCCAACAAGGGTCGTACCCATTCCAGGGTACCACGCTCACGTGCCTGTTTGAGTGTATCAAGTACGACTTCACGCCTCGAAGAAAACAGACCTTCAATATCCCTCATGCAGCAAAATTACGTCACGCTCCTTCCACCGCGTCCTTCCAAGCGAGTACAAATTCAGTCAATATAATTGCGGTCGCTCCCCAAATTGTCTCCCCATTCCAATAATATGCAGGCAACGAAACGATGACCCCTGACTTCATTTCAATAGGACGTGAATGCAAGGAATCGGGTGCAAAAAACGATGCTATAGGAATAATCAGCACCGAGTCAACCTCTTGTGCATGAACCTTCCACTGCGGCTCACGGTCCAAAACCGCCACAAAGGCCTTTACAACAAAGCGACTCGGCGGAATGAATCGCTCGGAAAGGCCTTCAACCACAAATGATTGCCTTAAGTCCACACCCATTTCTTCCTCAAATTCACGCATAGCTGTATCTTTCCGATCAGCGTCTTCAGGCTCCACTTCGCCACCAGGAATGGAAATTTGACCGCTGTGAACTCCTGCATACTCGGTGCGCTTCATCAAAGCAATATGCCACTTTCCTTTGATAGGAAATACGGGCAAAGCAACAGATGCGTGTCGTAATCTTATTCCTTGTGTCTCAGCATCATCCGGCGTTGGGCGCTTGAAAGGCATCAATTCATCGGCCTGCTCGCTGAAAACTCTGCCGTGCTGAAGAAACGCCTTGCGAAGGGCAGATGCGATATGATGTGCAGATGAATGCATGCAACAAAAGTCAGGCTTTTCCATTTTGCCCCTACATTGGACCATCGAACTTGGTTATTGCGGTTCAATTCATCACCATGCAAAACGCTCCAAAAGTCACGTTGCTTGACGATACCCTAGCCTTTCCTCCTGTGGAAGAAGCATGGGAAGGACTCTTAGCCATAGGAGGAGATCTGTCAGAGGCACGATTGATCGCGGCATACGAGCATGGCGTGTTCCCCTGGTACGGCGAAAATGACCCCATACTGTGGTGGGCTCCTGAAAAACGCTCGGTTTTGTTTTTGGAGAACCTGCACATCGCTAAGAGCATGCGCAGCGTTCTGAACCGAAACCAATTTGAATTGCGCATCGATACGGCATTTGACCAAGTCATTCAAACTTGCGCAGATGTACGAAGCAATAAGGAAGGTACGTGGATATCGAAAGACATAATTAAGGCCTACATACGTCTTCACGAAATCGGCTTGGCCCATTCTTTTGAGGCATGGCTTGGAGGGAAATTGGTTGGTGGACTATATGGTGTATCAATCGGCCGCATGTTTTTTGGAGAAAGTATGTTCTCGATCGAGAGCAATGCTTCGAAGTTTTGTTTCATTCAACTAGTTCAATGGGCTGAGTCAAATGCATACGGACCCATTGATTGTCAAATTAGTAACTCCCACCTCACCTCAATGGGAGCTACAATTATCCCAAGAGAGGAGTATTCCAAAATTCTTCGAACCTACTTAAGTGCGGGCAAGACCCGCAGGGGAATGTGGACAATTCACAAGTAATTCACAGAAATTCCAAAGACGTTAACAATTCGTTCATATTTCTTTGGATTTGCTCTTCGCTTTGCTCGCGTGGTCATCTAATTTGTGCTTCGCTATGCGTTGTGAACGTATCGCTAACCAAGTAATAAAATCGCCACCCTAACCATCACCAAATCAATCGCAATGGACAAGTATGATTACATGATTCTAGATATCATTCAAACCTACAAGCAAGAGCAACAGGCGCACATTCGACTGACCGTGCTTGAGCGAAACTTTTGGAAGCGCATTGAAGCTGATACCGACCTAAGTGTAGGACAAGCCCGAATCGGTGAGCGCATAACGAATTTATACCTCGATGGAATGCTCCAAAACAAAAACGGCTACACACTCACAAAAAAAGGCCGAGAGCAATTAGCACTTGCTCCCTGGAAGCAGAACGAATTGGTTTAACAGCAAGTATTGTTTAAGAAGAAAAAGGCCGGACATCCGGTCTTTTTTTATGGGCTACATCAACTCATTACTCCTCGAGCACCTCTAAATTTGGGTACTTCTCCTTCCAAAACGCAAGTTTTTCCTCGTCACGCACAGTGATGACCGTTCGGCGATCCAACCGCACTTTTATATTGGGCTGTAGTTCCTTTGCTCGCTTTTTTCGGGCCATGATGCTAAAAATTCTCAATTACAATGGAAGACAATCCCATATATGTATACGAATGAACACAGAATTTTACCAAAAAGTTGCCTTTGTGCA
>CALBFP010000058.1 GCA_937894115.1 uncultured euryarchaeote | reverse complement strand
ATGATACGGTTGCGCTTCGAACACTGTTGGACAAGATGTGGATGGCTGCCGACAATGAGATCGCCTCGACAACAACCGAACTTGTCTTGGAACAATACTAATTTCAGCAGAACTAAAACCTGGATCCCTCCAGAAATTGTAATCCATTGCATGAGTGACTTGCTTCAAAACATCAGGTCTTGAAAACAGTTCAAATACTGTTGAAGAGAGTGGAAAGTCATGAAGGAAGTTAAATGCCCTAAATGTGATGCAATGTTCGAAATGGACGCCTCTGGCTATGCAGACATCGTTAAGCAAGTTCGGAGCGACGAATTCGAGAATGAGCTTGAAATGCGACTCAAGGATTTGGAATCAAATCACAGCATGAAACTCGAACTCGCACAACAGAGCATTGCTGCTGAAAAGGATAGAGAAATTCTGCTGCTGAGAAATCAAATTGATAGCCATGCAAGAGAAATCGAAATCGCCACCAAGGACGCCTTGAAAGAGGTTCAACAAGAGCTGTTTGCAAGAGAAAAACAAATCCAGCGATTACAAAACGAAAGAGAAGCAGCAGTAACCAATACTGAACTGTTGGTGACAAAAGCGAGCGGCCCTCTTGAGAAGGAAATCCTTGAGTTGCGAAGCAAATTAAATATGGCTGAGACTGAAAAAAATCTCGAAATTAAACAGCTTGAGCAGACGAATCTTGTTCAATTAACGGCGAAAGACGATCTCATTCGGCTGAAGGATGAAGAAATTGATCGCGTCAAAGACATGAAACTCAAAATGTCCGTCAAAGACATTGGAGAAAAATTGGAACATTGGTGTGAAAATCAGTTCAACATGGCGAGAGCCACGGCCTTCCCAAATGCTTACTTTGAGAAAGATAACGAGAGTGTGAAAAACGATGGCGATGAGAGAGGGACTAAAGGTGATTTTATTTTCAGGGACTCTGATTCCAACGGTATTGAATACATCTCAATCATGTTTGAAATGAAAGACAAGATGGAAGGAACCAAAGGTCAAACCAACGATTCCCATCTTGCAAAATTGGATAAAGACAGGAATAAGAAAAATTGCGAATACGCGGTTCTTGTTTCAATGCTGGAACCTGAAAACGAATTGTTCAACGCTGGTCCTGTTGATATGTCACACAAGTATGAGAAGATGTATGTCGTACGACCGCAAGAATTCATGCTGATTTTATCGCTCATCCGAAACGAGGCTCGGAAGTCCTTAGAAATGAGGAACGAACTTGCAGTTATTCGAAGCCAGAACATTGACTACGAGACCTTTGAGGACAAACTCCTTGATTTTCAAGACGCGTTTGGAAAAAATGTTACAACGGCTCGAGAATACTATGAAACCGCAATTAAGGACATTGACGCCACGATCAAGAAGCTCGAAAAAATCAAAGCCAGTCTGACGACGTCCGGTCGGCAACTTCGACTTGCAAATGACAAGACACAGGACCTGTCAATCAAAAAGCTAACACGAGGGAACCCCACTATGAAGGCAAAATTCAATGCTCTCGATTCTGATCGTGACGGGGATTCTGTTTGAAGAAAATTCTCCCCCACTTCTATGGTTTGCTTTTTTGAATAGGTTCTCACAGCCGTTGTGACGTGAAGTCATTCGGTTTGGACGTCCACTTCAAAGAGCTCGACCGTCCATTGGACATTTATTTCTTCATCGTCATCGTCACTGCCCGGCAAAACAGATCCGGGAGCCGTGTTGGTCTCTACCGAAACCTGAAGTTCAAGGA
>CALBFP010000057.1 GCA_937894115.1 uncultured euryarchaeote | reverse complement strand
GCCCTTGCTATCGCAATTCTCTGGCGCTGTCCTCCAGATAAACGATATCCTCCCTCGCCAACGAATGTGTCCCATTTTTGTGGAAGCTCTTCAATAAAATCAAATGCTTCTGCGGCTACTGCTGCCTGTTTTACTTCTTCATCGCTAGCCGTGTTGTGGCCGTAGCGTATGTTCTCAAGAATGGTCGTTGGAAAGAGTGTCACATGTTGGGAAACGAGGGCAATCGACTGACGTAACGATTGAAGTGTGTATTGATCAATGCTCTTGCCAGCCCACGAGATGTCCCCTTTGTTTGGTTCAACGAAACGAAGAAGGAACCGTGTTAATGTTGTCTTACCAGATCCTGTTGAACCAACGATACCGACGGTTTCACCAGCATGAATTTCAAAGTTAAAATTGGTAAACAATGGTGACCTTTCAGGATAAGCAAAGTTGACTTCTCTGAAAACAACTGGCGAATTTTTTGCTGCATCCTCATCCAGTTCGTATGCACCATCGTTGACCGTACTAGGTTCGTTTAGAAGAGTTAGAATTCGAGTGGACGACGCCATCGCTCTCTGGTAGAGATCAAATGTCTCGCCGAGATGGGTTAATGGCCAAAGCAGTCGTTGTGTCATAAAGACCAACACAGAATATGCTCCGACGGCCAGCTCATTGTTCAAAGTTAGGCGACCTCCAAGAAGCAACGTGGCGGTAAAACCAGCAAGAATCGCCATCCGTATTAGCGGTACAAAGGCTGCAGAAAGACGAATTGCAGCCCTGTTTGCCCCTCGGTATTCTTCGGAAAGCATCCGGACCCGTTCGAGTTCCTTTTCTTCGTTTGTAAACGACTGAATTGTCGCCATACCCGTTAAGTCGTTTTCCAGCAGTGCATTCAATTGTCCAGCAGTGTTTCGGACCTCAGTGTATCGCGGTTCAAGCTTCTTTTGATACCGAAATGAGCCCCACAAGATAATCGGAATTGGCAATACTGCAAACAATGCAATCTCCCATGAGAGGTAGAGGAACACAGCACCAACAACGACGACGGTCGTTGCCACTTGGAGTAAATCGTTTGCTCCCTTATCCAAAAAACGTTCGAGTTGATTGACATCATCGTTCATGATAGCGAGAAGATCGCCCTTTTGGTGCTCGTCAAACCAAGCCATGGATTGATTCTGAACGTGGTCGAAGGTCGTCATTCGCAGATTGTGTTGAACCGTTTGCGCTAGATTTCTCCATAATACTGCGTAGAAATATTCGAACATGGACTCCAATCCCCAGATAATTAAGGTGGCTACAGCTACGACAATCAACTGATTCCATGGGTCGATGACGCCCCATTGACCAAGCAACGACTTTTCCCTTTGAACGACAACGTCAACAGCCATTCCGATTAACAGCGGCGGTGCGAGGTCCCATATTTTGTTGAGAATTGAACAAAGAATTGCAAGTCGAATTTTTCCTTTTGGAGCATCGGAGCGTGCGAGAATGTTCCGTAACGGCTTCTCGACAACATCCATGAAATCACCTCTTACGATACGGTATGTCAATTCTTGCTCGATGTGCATGAAATTGATTAACAACTTTCTCGTTCACACAAACACCATCGGGTGCTGAATGATGTGGTTGCAAGACGGTCCAATGTTGCCAGGCGGCCGAGGTTTTACCCGGCACATAACACTCATCGATCCCGATAAACAATCACCAGAAGTCGCAGCGAAACGAGCTTTAGTAGCGGTTGAGTGCGGCACTTCAGCTATTTTTGTGGGCGGTTCTACCGACACGGGAAGCAACATCGTTGATGCTACATGCGGCGCAATCCAAGAAGCTCTTGAACTCGCAATGTTTGCTGCGAGTCAACTACCTGATGCAAACGAAGACATGTGGAACACCCCCGTAATACTCTTCCCAGGGGGCGCCCACGCCACTTCCTCTCGAGCCGATGGAATTCTCTTTATGATGCTCATGAACAGCGAAAGCAGAAAATTTCTGATCGGTGAACAACTCGCCGGAGCCCCCCACATCGCCGAAACAGAACTTCAGACAATCCCGACAGGATATCTCGTATGCGCTCCGGGAGGTGCAGTCGGCAAAGTAGGTCAAGCAAAACTCATCCATTCCGATGAAATCGATCTTGTTACAGCGTACTGTCAGACTGCAGAAATGTATGGATTTTCCACCATTTATCTTGAAGCGGGCTCAGGGGCATTATCGCCTGTCTCTGTTGATCTGATCAAAGCGGCTCGAGCATCAACACGCTGTACGCTTCTTGTAGGCGGAGGCATCCGAACTCCAGAACAGATGAAGGCTGCTGCACTTGCAGGTGCAGATTACATTGTAACCGGAACAATTACAGAAGAATTTGACGATCTTAACATGCTAAAAAGCAGTTTGCAATCACTCCTCAACGTCCTCTGATTCCTCGTCAAACAGAACAGGGTCTCCACTACCACCTGGAGACGGTGGGCGAACACCATCAACCTCTTCTCCTTGTGGAAGCTCGATTTCTTCGACGCTGAGATCAACTGTACCACCTTCAGCGAGATTTCGCATATCTTCTGCATCTGGCGTAGATAGGCTACGTTCGACATCTGGGCTGTTGGCATAAGCCTCTCGCTTTGCTTCTCGAGCATCATGCCCACGAACGAGGGACAGAGAGTCGGCAAAGACACGTCCAACAACTTCTCTTGTACGTTCGCCACGACGTACGCTGTCTACTTCTTGCATTGCGATATCATTTTGCGATTCAAGCTCACGAATTTCTGCGACTCTATCCGTTAACGCGGCTTCAAGATCGGTAATGGTGAGCGACATCTGCTGGATTCGCTCATCGCGCTCGAACACATCGGTATGCAATCGACGCTCGCGCCGCCTTAGCGACTCATATTCTCGATTTCGTTCCAAGAGTCGACGCTTCATCTCTTCAATTTGCTCGACGAGGTAGTCGTGCTCTGCTGATACGGAACGAGGGCCTTGCATCACTCGCTCCAATTGCTCTTCAAGATCAGCCAATCGCTTATCTCTTGCATCCAACAGCCCGCGCATCCTATCGGCAATGTCACGAAGCCGCTGCCGTTCTTCTTCCAGCGCATTGTTCGCAGCAACCTCAGCATCGTATTGAGCGGATTTCTGATCGAGTTGATTTTTGAGGGAACGAACTTCTTCTGCAGTCACCGAGGTTAGTCCAGCATCGGCCGCCTTTTCCAAAGCCTCCACCATAAGACCCATGCGCCCCTCCATCTCAGCAATAACCTCGTCTTGAGATACGCTAAGTGCCCTCAATTGGGCAACCTCTTCATTCAATGCGTCCTGTTGTTCCTTGGACAGCGAAGACGATTGGGCATCGAGTTCCATCTTTGCATCGTTCAGCAAACGTTCAATGTGAACAATTCGCGCTTCTGCTTCCTTGAGTTGCTCCTCAGACTGGTGAAGGCGTTGAATTTCAGGAGCGACCTCATCTTCGCGCTCAGCCAAATCAAGCTCAAGCACACGCAAGCGTTGCTTGATTGTAACAACCTCTTCGTTTCGCCTCCCGAGCTCGTCCCAAGCGATCAGTACCTCCTCAACAAGTTGGTCGATAGGATAGCTTTTCAACATCCCTTCAAGCGCTGCCTTGTCGTTACCAGAACCGTTTGATTGCCCACGTGTGGCATCTGGGTTGGAAGCGCCGAGCGTCATACAAGACCGTATCGAACCTCAACCACTCTTGAACCTTCCCTGTGAATCAGGGTAGTAGGCGATAGATTTCGCACCTAATTGATTTGACCAAATCAATTGATGGACGTGTACATGTCGTCAGGCATTTCTCCTGCGAGCATGAGTGCTCCTTCAGCGACTTTTTCCAATGGATTTTCGACACACCAGACATTGACATCACCGATGTCCGATATCTCTCGTGCAACACGATCTGCAAGGCCGTCAATGAGAGAACCTCCTCCGGACAGAATGATGTTGTTGCGAAGAACCGGTTGGTATTCTGGATCCGCTTCAGCAACAATTCTCTTGATGGCGTTGCCAAGCTTTGGAATTAACAATTCACATGCTTCCTGAATAAGGTCGCCAATGTCGACGTTCTGGCTCTTTCCGTCAACGGAAAGCGAGACTTCAACCGTTCGCACATCGCCTCCAACGTAAGATGCCTCCTCTTTCCATTTTCGCACCATGTCTTTGGTGATTTGAGCACCGGTGAATTTCTTTGCAATGAGATTCATCAACTCGATGTCAAGCCAGTCACCGGCTTCCTGAATGGTGACTTGATCATCATCCGTGGGGAAGGTTCCGTGAATGCGTGCAATGTCGGTGGTTCCCGCCCCAACATCGACGACGATAGAGCCGCCAATTTCACCAATAGCGAATGCAGTGGCAAAAGGTTCTGTTACAACCATGATGGCGTTGACTTGACCACGAAGTGTTGCTACAAGATTGCTCTTGTCCGTAAATGAAACGTGACTTGGCGAGCAAATAACGCCAAAAACCTCGTCGAACTCTTCAGGATCGACGGTCTCGATAAGATGGGATACGAAGGCTTTGGCAGCCGCTAGATTTGCTTCATCATCTTGTGCAACTCCTGCAGCCATTGGGCGATAGAGGTTGCAAGCGAGTTTGTTCTTCAGAGCATCTGAACCAAACAGTACATCTCGCTTGAGAAAATTTCGTGCTACAGGGTCTTTCGGTCGTCCAACAACTGTTTCTATCGAATGCATTGCTCCAGCACTTGAAGCAATGGTTGACTGAAACGTTCCAAGGTCTATTCCAACATACAATCGTCCGCTCATCTTTTACCACCTCTCGGATATACAGGCGTGGATGCCATAAGGTTTGAAGATAGCCCTTGATAACCATGAACATTTTTGACCAAAAATCAGG
>CALBFP010000056.1 GCA_937894115.1 uncultured euryarchaeote | reverse complement strand
GTTTGCAAAAAGGTCCTCTTTTCATCGGATTGTTGGCCTTTGCAATATCGTTTTCTTACGTCGGTGTCTGGCTTGTGAGTGAATTCATCTCTAGGAATTCAATCCTCGGCAGTTTAGTACTCCTCGTTTGGTGTGCTTCCATAGTTCAGTTTCGTCCTAAACCCCAGACTTCGGTAATTTGAACCTGAAAAATTCTAGATTTGCCTACGCATGCATTCCACTCGTTATTTTTATCAATCGTGATTGAGAGTAGCACCCATGCGTGTAGCCGATATGGTCCATTCTTCCAAAATTTACGGGCCTGGGAAACGTACAGTTGTATGGCTTCAAGGTTGCAGTATCCGATGTGATAATTGCTGGAACGATGAGTTGTGGTCGTTCAAAGGTGGCCGATTTATGATGAATCACGAAATCATTCAGCATGTTGAAACTCATTGCGACGAAGGAATCACTCTTCTTGGCGGAGAGCCTCTTGATCAACCGAAAAGAGTCCTTCAATTTATTGAGCATGCTCAATCATTAGGAATCAATGTCTTGCTTTACACAGGATATGAATTGCATGAACTATCAAAAATTCAAAGCCAGTGTGTTGAATTGGCAGATATTGTCATACACGGCCGTTACATGCACGAGTTGAGGAGTCTGAATTTGCTGTGGAGAGGATCAACAAATCAAGAGATTCTCATCAATAATGAGAAATTCAGAGACATTGATTTAACCGAGAAGCGACAGATGGAAGTTCATATTGACTCAATGGGTCAAACTAAAGTGGTTGGTTATCCTACAGAGGAATTGGTCGAGTCAGTTTCGTTGCTGAATGGAAAAATGAAGAGTTTCAAATTGGATGGTGATAGGGTTGAAGTTTAACAAATACACACAAGCATGTAAAGACCTCGACGATGAGCATATGGATATTTTTCAGAATATCCTTTTGCCCGTTCTAACCGGACAGAGTGTTATTCATATCCGCACTCATGAAGAGCCAAGACTTATCGGAATTTGTGAGGCAATTGCGGCTAGGGTCAGTGCTGATTTCAAACTCTTACACGTCCTTACAGAAGCAGGTGTTGAAACCTCTTTGCTACTTGGAGAGGATTCAGAAACTGAGAATTATTCAGCATTGAACATTGGAAGAGAGCAGAACGAGAATTATTCAAGCATGCACATTCGTGCTGTGGACGCATTTGTTCAATCTAAGGAGGGTGGAATCTTGCTCATACTCGGTGCAGATCGAGCTTCAAGGCAATCCGATTTTGTTAGGAAACTCAAAATTCATGCCAAGAATGGGTTGCGCGGAGAAGATGCAACAGATGATTATGTGCCAAAACTAATCCTTTTCCACACAATCACCACGGATACACCCGATTCACTCTCGAGATCAATACAAAATTATGATCTTCCGATGCCGCGTGACGGAACTTTGGTTTCGGTAGTGCATGGAGTTTGCAATGATTTGGAAATTTCTCATCCTGAAGATGAAATTATGGTTCAATGGGTTCGTGCTCTCCGTGGTTTGACCTCCGTGGAAGCGGAAAGAGCCCTAGCTCAAAGTATGACTGTCCATGAGGGTTCCTTTAATGATGAAAGCTTGAACTATCTGCAATCTCTGAAAAGAAATTTGATTCAACAAACAGGAATTATGGACTTCCATGAACCCTCGACATCATTTTCAGATATCGGTGGACTGGATCTCTTGATTGATGATTTGAAAATGCGAAGAACAGAATTCGAACATGAAGCATCGGAGGCTGGGATTAACCCGCCAAAGGGTTGTCTGCTTGCGGGATTGCCAGGAACAGGCAAATCATTGATTGCTCAATCTGTGGCAGGCGAATGGCAACTCCCAATGCTTGAATTCAACATGGCAAATGTTCTCGATGGCTTGGTAGGTTCAAGTGAACAAAACATCAGGAAAGTGCTTGCTGTAGCAGAATCGATGGCTCCATGTGTCCTTATGGTCGATGAAATTGATAAGGCGTTGACTGGTTTAGGTTCTTCAGGAGGAGATTCTGGTGTCACTCGAAGAGTTGTTGGAAGTTTCTTGACTTGGCTTAACGATCGAAAATCACAAGTCTATGTCATTGCTACAGCCAATGACCTTCGAGAAATATCGATCGCTATGCCTGAATTACTCCGCAAAGGAAGGTGGGATGATATTTGGTGGGTGGATTTGCCTGGGCAAAAAACTCGAAGGAAAATCATAGAAATTCACTTGAGAAAGATTCCATCTAGTAGAATCGAGGATGCTGTATGGAGTAGGATAGACGATCTCTCTCAACTTAACAGTGGAATTACAGGCGCTGAAATCGCTGCAGCCGTCAATGAGGCGAATCGTATTTCCTACCACGCATCAAAGACTCTTGATATCAAACAATTGACAGATTCGGTAAAGTCAATCAAGCCTCTAGCATCAGGAATCAATGGACTTGAATTGACACGCGGCTGGATGAAGGATTTTGCAAGGCCAGCATCTTCTGCACAAGCCGCTAAGATTGAATCTTCCTCGAAATATTATCTCTCAGGCCTTGATGTCACTCAAACCATCCGTCAAGCAAAAGAGGAGTAATCTCAGAGGATACTGAGGTGAGTAGATGGGGTTCTTTTATTCCCTTGGGAATTGGATTTGGGATGGAATTATCCTCAACACCATTTTCGGTACCATTGCTCTGGCCATCCTTTTGCTTGGATGGGCTGTTCTACGTACTTTCTTGATCGAATTAGCAGACCACGAAGATTTCCGCCGATTGATGAATACTAGACAGGATAATCCTTGGAAGGTTGCCTTGTTTTGTCTTCTTACGCCGTTGGGTGTTATTGGAACGCTAGGGTATATCTTTGGTTTGATTTGGGCGACGGTCAAAATTGTACCAACGATCCTTGGAAATTACATACCTTTCGTTTGGTGGGGTGAGAAAGATGCATGGCTTCTCTGGGAGTATTTATTCTACATTTTGGCAAGTCCGATTGCGTTCTACTACGAAGTTGCATTCGGTGCCCTTGCCCATCCAATCATTGCAATTGTTCTTCTGTTAATTGTCTGTTTT
>CALBFP010000055.1 GCA_937894115.1 uncultured euryarchaeote | reverse complement strand
TTGGCGATGTCTGCGACTCTGACGATGACAACGACTCCATCTTGGATGCTGAGGACGCTTGTGTGAGAGGACAACTAAACTGGACATCATACCTGCTAAACGACCACGACGGTGATGGATGTTTCGATTCAACAGAAGATCCAGATGATGACAACGATGGTATTTTTGATGCAGATGACCTGTGTAACAAAGGAGATTTAAATTGGCTTTCATCCGATGCCTCTGATTATGATTCGGACGGTTGTCAGGACGCTGTAGAAGACGTCGATGACGATAACGACCGCATTTGCGATGCAAGCACATTAAGCGACGATTGGATTTGTGAAGTCTCTTCTGCAACTGTTGATCTCTGTCCGGACAGTCAAATTGGATTCTTCTCCAACACCGCTAACGACATTGACCGCGACGGTTGCGAGGATGCGAGCGAAGATGATGACGACGATAACGACGGTTTCCTTGATGATGTTGATGCATGCCCGTTGAACTCTGGAACCAGTTCATTGGGTGTGGAATTAGGATGCAGCGATTACGATGGAGACGGCTACAGTGATTCTGAGGACGCGTTCCCTGTTGAAGCAACGCAGTGGTTCGATTCTGATGGAGATGGTTATGGAGACAACCCTGAGGGCTTCCAAGCCGATGGTTGCATCGGGGTGGTTGGAACCTCCACTGAAGACGTTTTTGGATGTCTGGATGTTGATGAGGATGGGTGGTCGGAACTCACGGATGCGTTCCCAAATGAATTCACTCAACATTCTGATGATGATGGAGATGGCTTTGGAGATGCACCGGATGGATTCCAAGCAGATTCCTGTCCAGAACTTGCAGGAAATTCAATAATCGATCGATTCGGATGTGTGGACTCTGATTCAGATGGTTGGTCCGATTTGAACGATGCTTTCGTTGATGACCCGTCACAAAACAGCGATGCCGACGGAGACGGATTTGGTGACAATCCAGAGGGAACCACACCTGACAGTTGCCCAGAGATTCAGGGGTTCTCTTTCGTCGGCCAATACGGTTGCCCAGATGCTGACGGAGATGGCTGGGAAGACCGTTTGGACGCCTACGTCGACGACGCTCGATTCTGGTCGGACATGGATGGTGATGGGTATGCAGACCAACAGGGAACAAACCTCTCTGATGATTGTCCTGAGGTTTACGGTACATCCGTTGAGGGCTTCTTGGGATGCTTGGATTCCGATGGAGACGGATGGTCCGACCAAACCGACGCATATCCAAATGATGCCTCCAAGTATCTTGCAACAAAGGAAGCATCTGAAGATAACAACCTCACAATTATCGGTGTTGGAATTGGACTACTTGTTCTTGTACTTCTCACAATTGGACTCATGAGAAAGAAAAAACCAGTACAAGATGAATTTGGGTTCATTGCTCCACCGCTTCCACAATCACATCCTATTGCTCCACAACTTCCTCCTGGAGGATTGCCAGACGGATGGACAATGGAACAGTGGCAATTCTATGGTGAGGATTATCTCAACCGTAACAGATGATGATTTCCAATTACTCAAGTAGTATAACTTCATGAGAATTTCATGAGCAAGAAGTTCTTCATCAAAATCGTAACAGACCCAGACGTTGATCAACGCAAGTGTGTTGTCGGTATTGCCTGTGCTGCGCAAGCCATCAACGACGGCCATGAGGTTGACGTGTTCTTTGCTGCGGACGGAGTAAAAATGATTCACGCCGATTACATCAATAGAATCAATGAACAAGGAGGTCTTCCAGACGGAATGATCTTCAACATGTTGAATGTAATAACAGAAGGAGCATCCAAGGTTTACTGTTCAACCGGTTCTCAAGCAGCCAATGGTGTGACGAAAGAAAATGCAGATGAACTGCTCCTTGAGGGGTATTCAGACTGGATGACATGGAGCGGACCTCCTGGTGTCATCGAACTTAGTGCTGCATCAGATGTACAATTGGTTTACTGATCCTGCAACGTTCGAAGCGAGAGCAATTCATCGGGGATTCTGTAGGTATAACAGAATCCATCCCCGAGAAGTGTCAACACCTCAAGTGATTGATTAAATTCGACGGTATTGAAGGTTGAATCAAGGTTATGCAATGGCATGCTAGCTGCCATCGTTCCGTTTCTTGACAAGCTGATTCCAGTACATACGTACGGTTCAATCGATGAGAACTTGACCATTTCCTCCGAGGTTTCGACTTTTCCAAGACCACGAAACATCCTTTCAAAGTGGATTTTAATTTCGTCCCATTGCTCGATTCGAAAGTTCATGATTTTGCTGTGAAACTATTCTCATAAAGTAGTTCCTTTCGTGTCGTAGCCTTGATGTTCCACCAACCAATGGGTCGACCATGGCCTCACTCATCTTGATGCGACATGGTCAATCGATGTGGAATGCTGCGAACCTGTTTACCGGCTGGGTCGATGTTCCTTTGACCCAAGTCGGAATCGATGAAGCGATTGCCGGCGGGCGCACATTAGCCGACATAGAAATTGACGAGGTTCACACATCAACCCTGATTCGGGCTCAAATGACAGCGATGCTTGCATTAAGCCAACACAAGAGTGGCAAAACGCCTGTTTTGCAATACGAAGATTCTGGGGAACAAATGAGTGGAAATGAGCAGAAAATGGTTGAATGGTCACAGATGCATGAAGATGCAGAAACTTCCAACATTCTTCCAGTCTTCGTTTCATGGCAATTGAATGAACGAATGTATGGGGACCTCCAAGGAATGAACAAACAAGCAACACGAGACAAATTTGGGGATGAACAAGTCAAGATTTGGCGTCGCTCCTATGACATTCCTCCACCGAACGGTGAAAGCCTTGAATTGACGGCTGCACGAACAATTCCATACTTGGAATCCGTTCTCTTGCCAGCATATGAGCAAGGAAAGAATCTCTTTGTTGCTGCACATGGAAATTCACTTCGAAGTATTATCATGCATCTTGAAGGATTGAGCAAGGAAGAAGTCCTTGGTTTGGAGGTCCCAACCGGTGTCCCAATGATCTACGAATCTCAAGACGGTCGTTGGCATCGAACGGTGATGTGAAGTACAAGTATTGTTCGCCTTTGTACAACGGTTCTTGTTGCAAAGACCTCCCTTGAATTGGGCACATGGTAAAATACGACGCATTAAGAGGGCGCAATACGAACTACAGACAACATTCGAGGTCTTTCATGAACAGTAAACTCACCAAAGCAATCATGCTACTCTTCCTCGTGGCATCGCCATGGTTGATGGTTCAAGCATGGGTCCTTGTGGCGGCTCAAGATGAGGCGATCAACACCATGGAGACGTGTCCAGACGTAAGTTCAAACTGCGCTCATCTTGGAGGCGAGGCGACCTACAGAATGGAGGCGAAACCGACGGTTCTCGAACGCTCGATTGAACGGATTGTCAGTGATCTTTCAAAATACATCACCGATTGTAATTGCAACATTCTTGAAGAGGAACAGTCCGAATCTGGGTATTTTGTTCACTTTGTTGAGCACACACCGTTTTGGCAATTCCCGGATGATGTCTTGATAACGATTGAAAAAATTGACGAAACCTCTGCCCGGATTGAACTCCATTCCGAATCCCGTTTGGGGATTGGTGATATGGGCGTTAATCCTGAACGACTTGAGAGAATTTACAGTGAAATTTCAGGCTAGGTCATCCCAGCCGTATGGATAGCCGCTTTCGTCGATCAGAAGGACATTGACGCCGAGCCCGGATTTGTGGAAGGCAATCAACTGGATGTCGTGTATTGCATGTCCCGTTGGTGCTACGCCAAGGACAGGAAGTTCCTTTCTTGAAAACCAAGAGCGTTTCGATTTGGTTGCGTGCTCGGTTCCAAGACTTCTGCGCGTTCCATCAACATCATCAAACCATGGTAGCGGACCTTCTGGTGAAAATCTCAATCCAAGAATCATGTCGACGCCCGTTGTTTCCTGAGCTGCATCGGTATCTGCTCCGCTTGGTATTGCAGGAGCATTTGGATGCGTATGCAACCAATGGGTGAATCTTCCTGCTCTTGAACCGCGCTGTCCAGAAAACAGGTCATCCGTCCACTCCTCGGGCAGGTGATGAACCGAATAGGAGTCTCCGCGATTAACCACATGAGCCTCTTTAATGACATATCCTTGTCCCCCGAAAAGGTTTGGAACGTGTTCCTGTCCTTCGAATGCGGCTTCAACTTCTTCGATGTGTTTGCGTTCAGAGTCGGCATCAAGTCCGATGAGAATTTCGTCTGGAAGGGACTGGAGTGCCCAGATGACAAGTTCCTGAAAAATTGGTCCAGGGAGATGCAATTGTGCTGCATATGCGTCCCTCATCGAATACGATTCAGCGTTGTAGGAACGCATCGCTTCAATCAACCAAGCTTCGACCACACCAATGCCATTGCCTCATCCTTCATCAAGGGACGGTTGCAGGAGAATGCTTGAAAACACTGGAGCACAACCGCAATACATGGCGAAGAAGAAACGTGGAGGATTCGGCCGATTGCTCGGCGCTCTCACCGGCACGCCATACGAACGTCTTCTCAAGCAAGTCGAAAAACTTGCAAATGAACATGCCAACGATGAGCGGAAACTTGGAAAAGCTCTGAAAAAGCTGGTCGATGTTGTAGGTACTGCATACGAAGAAGAAGAGATTGATGAAGACGAACACGACCTTGTTATCGAGGCCATTGAAGAAGCCGATCCCAAAGGGCGCTCTTTCCCTAAATTTGCTGAAGAAGATGCCTTTTACGCGAGTGATGCACCGGATGCACCCGACCTCAACCTTGGAAAGCGCAAGAATTTGGATGAGCTTATGACGGCATCAGGTAAAGAGTTCACAGGTAGTTTTGGTCGTGATGAGTTTGATGAGTTTAAAGCGCGTATGAGCGAAGATTTCTACGCCGACTCAGACGAAGCAATCCAAGCTGGTGATCACCAAGCGACAATACGTACTGAAAATCGAGTGTTTGCAGATGAAGAAGACGAACTTCAAAACGTCAAGGCGTTGATATCCCAAGAATCAGGACTTGCTGATCCAACTACGGTTGAAGAAGAGGAAGAATCCTATGAGGATGATGAGAATTATTCCATAGATGAGGATGGCACGGAATGGTTCCAGGATGACGATGGTTACTGGTGGTACCGTGAGGAAGGCCAAGCGGACTGGCAGCCTTACGATGAGGACTGAAAACAATCCCCTCAACGAAAAAAGTCGCTGACAAACATCAAGAGCAGAGCAATCGGGTCTATCTTGGCCATATCATGAGTTCAGCAAGGTTGAATTTTACAATACCAACATCAGCGCCCAAGTCGACCATTGCATCATTCTTGACCGATTCGCTGGACATAGCGACAACGGTTTGCGGGCGCTGGACATCTGATGCGAACAAGGATTCCAGAACTTGGAAACCGGTTTTTGGCGGCATGTAGTGATCCAGCAACAAGACATCAGGGGCAAATTGCTGAATGCGGTTTAGGGCATCTGCTGAGTCCCAGAGTTGTTGGATTACAAGTTCGTTGACATTGACGCCACCAGCAGTAAGCAAGGCTTCGATGTCGTAATGATCTTCAAAAGCCAAGACACGCATGAACAGGGCCTCAGGAAGGAATCGGTTGTTGCTCCCACCATGGTGGTTCCAAGAACCAAGCATGATGAGTTGGAGGTCGGTCGATGAGCGGTAAACCAATTGTTCCACCATCGATTGATAATCCTCCCGTTGGATTGATGGCACATGGACCTGGCAGGTAATCTTCACCAGTTTCGGTCAATTCGATGCGCAAGGAATGTCCGGGGGGAAGAATCACATCAAGTGGATTGAATTCCATCAACATCGTATAGGATGAGAACGGAGCAGCTGGCTTTGCATCGTAGCCTCCGTCACGATATCTTACGTCCATGGTTGCATGACCCAATCGAAGCCCTTCCGTATTGTCGTAGAGCGTAGCGAAGATTTGTCCACCGTTGCAAGCCTGTGTTGAAACATCAAGATGCAGTGTTGGCAATCCCGAAATGTGCAGACCCTCTTCGTAGGTTTGACTTACGAGTGTGACCGAACCACCTAGTCCATTGACGACACCATCACCCTCCCATTCGCTTCCAATTGTTTCCATCCGCCATGTCATGTCTTCAGGAGGCCATGTTTCTTCAACGTGCCAAAGCCCATCGTTGGTTTGGATTTGCACCATGGGTTCTGGCTCGTCTCCGATACCTTTGAGATAGTACTGGAACCAACCGTACAATTCGAGAGCCCAATCCATGCGAGTCATCTCTGGGTAGGCCTCTTGTCCATACCCACTGCTAAGTTCTGAGTGACGATCCGGTTGGTCGGGATAGTTGTGTGCCCATTGGCCTGCAATTGCTCGGGTATTGATTCCTGCATCACGCATCAATTGATACGTTGGGAAAGCGTGGTAAGGGTCGACATTCCAATCCTGAAGTCCCCACACGAGGTAGACGCTTCCTCGATAATTCTCCAAAACATCGGGAAGATGTCGACGTTCGTCCCAGTAGTCGTTCCAACCTGCACCACCGAATTCTGCAAATGCATAGGTTGTCCACGGGTTGAGGGGTCCAATCATATCATCAGAGCAAACACGCATATCGTCGGTCGTCAAATCAAACGTTGCCGCTTGGTATGCTGCATCGTAACCCATTGCTCGGGCTTCGGATGATCCGTTTCGATAGAACATTTCTTGGACACCGATTGAACCTGAAATCGGAACGATGGTTTTGAGGTGTTCACTCGGTTGTTGAGCAGCTTCCCAGTTTGTTGTTCCTGCATAGGATTTCCCCATCAACCCGACGTTTCCATTCGACCAATTCTGTTGACCCAACCAATCAACAACCGCTTGGATGCCGACTTGCTCTCCAAGGCCTTTGACATCTTGGCAGTGGGTTGATTTCCCCGTTCCAAAGGTGCTCGCTTGAGCAAGTGCGTAACCGTGAGGCACGAACGTGTCATACACCCATTGACCGACTCCACCGTCTGGTACTGTATTCGGATTAGAATCTCCACCCACTCCAGGCATGCCTTCTCCACCAAAGTCATAGTATGGATGGATGGTCATGATGACGGGCACTTTGACACCTTCTTCAACTTCAGGCAACCACAAAGCGAGGTGCATTTTAGCCTCTTCCGGATAACCAAGATCTTGCTCAGAGGCTGGTAAATCGACGGTGATAAAGTGCTCTTCGTAATCCCTGATCTTGTAGGTTCCTTCAACAGGAAGTTGTGCACGTGATGTGTTCATTGGTAAATCCATTGTGTGTCGTTCATGCAGCGGCACATCCCACCAGTTGTCAACTTCCTCGGATTTAGAGTCTTGAAGCGTGGACTCCAAACAACCCGACAGGAACAAAAACACGATACCTAATGCAATCGTTGTTGAAAGAGAGATGTTGAGTTGGATTTTACTTCGTTTTGAGGATGCCTCGAAGCGTTCCGCATCAATGACATCGTCTGCCATGATGCCTCCAATCGTTGGACCTTGAAGAGGATGGCGCTTCTATCGCAATCGGAATGAGGTCGGGACGTCCTGATTCCATTCGTACTCAGATTGCTGATTCAAACCGAGTTGCTCGAAAATTTTGGCTGTACTGTGAACACCATCAACGCCTTTCATGACGGCACGAGGTGCAAGCGTAGCGAGGCGTATGAAGCCTTTTTCCCACAACGCTAGTGCGGTTATTGCATCTTGGCCTGTCGGAACCGTTCGTTTCAATCGAGGTCCGAACGGTGGAGGATGAGTGGTATCCGCATCCAGCAACATGGAGCCTCCCCGGATAAGACGGTGTTTTGAATAGCGCGGTTTCATGAACCGTTTGCGTATACCTCTCCAATCTTTGTCAGCATACGAGACGCCTTGAAGATACGTTCGTTCGTATTCGTAAAGAGTGTTCTTGATCTCTTCCCAAACTTCAACATCCACGCAGTACGTGTAGAAATGTTCGTGCGTAGGGACGACGACATCAAGATCGGTTTCCGAAATCGTTTGATGCGGTAAATTCCAAACTTGAACCATACCGACGTCGTTGAATTGCCGCGCCCAATCGGCGAGAGCGCATGTTGTTTTCACAAAATTTGGTCCAGGAATGAGGTCGTCTTCGATCAGAATCACGCGCTGATAACCGCGAACGTCGAACAAATCCCGGCGGGCGCCAATGAGATTTCGTCCAACCCCGTAGTTTTCTTCTCGCAAAACGATTGAGGTGTGTGGAACGTTGGAATCCTCGATGATTTGTTTGATTTCAGACTGTGTCGATTTTGCACCACCGTCCACGTAGTGGAACACATCAATCGTTTCGAGATCTGCAAGATTTTTCTCGAGACCTCCAAGTAATTCTCGCATCAAATCAGGCCGATTGTAACTCACAGTAAACAAAGCAGTTTTCATCCTCAAGCCCTCCCAAGCAAGCGTTGTTTGAGATAGAACAACCGTTCTCTTAGCGAAGTTGGTGGATGGCGAATGTTGATTGGAAGCATGGCTATGTTGTCGTATCCCATTGTGCGAAACACCTCGCAGATCACGGTCGTGTCACAATCGGTCTTCTCGGTTCGAGGATTCACTCCGTCGAAACGTGCTCCTTCTTGAAACGCCTTTGCAGTGTAGGTACATACGCCATTGAAGGTGGACCAGACCTGGGTTTTCTGCGTCGGAATCCCATGCTCCCACCATGTTTCATCGGAGGTTTTTCGTGTTGCCCAAGCATCGTAAAACTGCCCGAGGGCGTTGGTTGTGTACCCTGAGATGATGTCGCCTTGATGCAGAATAATCTCAACAGCATCCTGCGGGTTGTACAGCACGTCCGTCTCAATAAAGACGATTTTATCGAACTCTTGGATCTGCGAGGCTTGTTCGATCGCTGCATTGCGGGCCTTTGCAATGTTTTTGACCCGTGCTCCCTCTTTACCGACCAGGTGTTGAGTACCAAGGTCGGTTGTTGTGCATGTCGTTTTGCATTTCATTGAAAGAAGCTTTGCGTATTTCTCAAGACGTTTTTTGGTTCCATCGGTTGAATCGTTTTCGTAGATCGACACTTCGACATCGTGAACTCCAATCAGCAACTCAAGGAGTGCGTTGAGTTGCTTGTACCACGTTTTAAGGCGCTTTGCATTGTTCCGAGAAATGGTGCATAGAAGGAGTTTCAATCCGCTTCACCAACCATTGGAAATCCACCAAAGTGGATGAAATTCCCTATGCACATTCCTATTTAAGACCGAGGTTGTGGCGTGGCATATGGCCACTGTTCTGGTTACTGGAGCCTCGGGAATGTTGGGCCAACACCTTGTACCGATGCTCAAAAACCGTGGACATGAGGTTCTCGCTCCCCCATTAGAAGAGCTCGACCTTACGGATGCTGAAGCGACCCTCGTTTACACTGCGTCCAATCCAATCGATGCAGTCGTTCATTGTGCTGCATACGTTGCAGGGATCGCATCCAGCAAACGCAACAAACACCATTCGTTTGATACGAACGTAACGATGGGGATGAATCTCATACGTTCTTGCGTTCAGTCTGGGATAGCAACAATGCTCAACATTGGAAGCGCAACGGTGTATCCAAGCGAAGCGCCACAGCCGCTTTCGGAGTCTTCGCTTGGTCAAGGTGCATTTGAAGGGCCAATCGAAGGCTACGCACTCTCCAAATACGTCGTATATCGGGCTTGTGCAATGGCAAACGAACAGCACGGTGTTGCTTTCAAAACCATCTTACCGTGCAATTTGTTTGGACCGTACGATAATTTTTCGCTCGAAACCGGCCACATGCTACCTGCGATTTTGCATCGGATGCACAAAGCCAAGCAACAAAACGAACCAATCGTTATTTGGGGTGACGGCTCTGCCAAGCGCGAATTCCTGTACGCTCCTGATTTAGCGGACTTCATTTGCTTTGCACTTGAAGATTTTCAACGCCTGCCTGAGGTTATGAATGTCGGGTCTGGGGTCGAAGTGAGCGTTAAGGAGATGCACCAACGCATGGCAAAAATAACTGGCTTTTCTGGTGAACTCAAACACGATTACGACCGTCCAGTTGGCCGTTTACGCCGTTGTTTAAACCTTCACCATCAGCAACGATTGGGCTGGTCTCCAAAAACGCCATTTGAAGAAGCATTAGCGATTACGTACGACTACCTGAGGGAGACATTGGGATGAGTTTACCGCTTGCAACGAGTACTTGGGATGACGAAGAATACGCGGCAATTCAGCGTGTTATCGACAGTGATCGGTTCAGTATGGGCCCAGAGGTCGAGGCATTTGAGAAACAATTTGCAGCGTTCTTTGGCGCAAAGTACGCCATCATGTCCAACTCGGGTTCTTCCGCAAATCTGCTCATGGTTGCCGGAATGATTTATGCTAAAGGAATCGATTTGAATCCTGGTGATGAGGTTCTTGTTCCAGCAGTTTCGTGGTCAACGACCTATTTTCCTGTACATCAATATGGATTATCGATGCGGTTTGTCGACATCGATGAAAAGACACTCAATATTGACATCGATGCGATCGAAGATGCGATTACTGAAAAAACCAAGATGATATTCTGTGTAAATCTTCTTGGCAACTCGGTCGATTATCCTCGCTTACTCGCTCTTGCTGAAAAACACAACTTGTACGTAATTGAGGACAACTGTGAATCATTGGGGGCAACCATCGATGGGAAACAAGCAGGAACCTTTGGTCTTGCAGGTACGTTCAGTTCTTTCTTTAGCCATCACATCTCGACGATGGAAGGCGGCGTAACTGTGACTGATGATGAGGAATTGTATCACGTTATGCTGTCACTGCGAGCCCATGGCTGGACCCGAAATTTACCGAAGGAAAACCATGTTGTTGCAAAATCTGATGATCCTTTCATGGAATCGTTCCGCTTCGTACTTCCAGGTTACAATCTACGTCCCTTGGAAATGTCAGGAGCCATCGGTCAGGCCCAACTTCGCAAGGTTAACGACATCATCGAGGGCCGGCGTGCGAATGCAACAATTTTCCAAAAGTTGATGCGCGAACTTCCTGAAATCTTGATTCAGAAGGAGATAGGAGAATCGTCTTGGTTTGGGTTTTCGATAGTCCTTCCCGATTGGTGTAAGCGAGGGCCAGTTCTCGATGCACTTCGGGATGCAGGTGTAGAAACCCGGCCAATCGTTGCTGGAAACTTCACTCTCAATCCTGTCATTGAACATCTTGACCATTCAATTCACGGGGAATTGCCAGCAGCAAATCGAATTCATAATCAGGGCTTCTTCGTTGGTAACCATCACTATGACGTTACAGAACAATTGAACGAATTCAAATCCATCCTCAAGAATTGCCTTGATGAGCAACGACCTTCGTCAAATGATTGATGAACAGGCACGCCATGGTTTGTTCATGGGCAAAGCATCCAGACAAAGGATTGTTTTGTCATGCTTACTTGTTCTCCTTCTTCTTCCGATTTCAGTAACCGGTGAAGAAGAGCCGGCTTGGAAGAGCAACGGAATCGATCCCTTGACGTGGACGGACGGCCCTGTTGTAGAGGACACACCAATGCAATACTCCTACTTCGGAGATCCCGTTTTTGCCATCAATGTGACCTACACGCCAGGTCATCTTGCAGGTGATGTTTCAGGAACCATTGTCGTTGAGTTGTTCCCTCAATGGGCACCGATCACGGTTGCAAACATGATCGATCACATTGAAGAGGATCTCTACGATGGTATTTTCTTTCATCGCGTCATCAATGATTTCGTTACACAATCAGGGGACCCTGAATGCAAGACTACCGTTGTTTACATTCCTGGCTTGCCAGTACAGTGTGGCAGTGGAGGCACCGGTGAAACCATCCCTCTCGAGCACAATGAGAACCTCAGCCATGTGGACGGAGCCATTGGAATGGCACGTGGTACAGAACAGGACTCTGCCGATTCGCAATGGTACATTGCAGAGACGGAAGCGCACAATCTCGACCCGGAGAACCGAGATGATGGAGGATATGCAACCTTTGGGATTGTTCGTGATGGAATGAGTCATGTGCGAGCAATTGCCGAGGTACCCACCTCGGACGATCCAAGCGGAACCGACCTTGACAATCCATTCTCAAGCGCAGGACGCCCAGTGTATGAAGTAAAAATCAACACCATTGAGATGATCGGTGTGGCCGATCCAGACGGCGTTTTGTCGCAGCAAGCATCGACTGAAAAATCAGAAACGAGCAATCCGTTGGTTCCTATTGCGGCGGTGCTGCTCGCTATCGGCGCTGGGACCATATTTTGGATCAAACGAAATCAATCAAAAAACCAAGTGGACATCTATGAAGCAGTACTGCTCGATGAAAACGACACATCCAAAACGACATGACGAATGCGGGGTGCGTACCACTTGACTTTCTCAAGATGGTATGAGGTAAGATGCCAATTTCGGCCGAATTCCTGCGCATAATCAAGACATTGTTGAATCGTATCCTTGCGCCAATTCTCGATGCGCTCCTCTTCAACGTTCATGTGAATGTGAAGCGTACCTCCCTGGGGTTTCAATGCCTCAACTGCGGGTTTCCACGTTGCTTCAGAACTCGGAAGATAGCCAAGGAGGACGCGATCTGCGCATCCAGCCAGTTGCCGTAGTGTGGTGCGGTTATCCTGTTGATGAATCGTGAGTTTCTCTTCAACACCGTTTTTGCTTGCCGACCATGCAAGCGCTTCGATACTGTTTGGATTGATTTCACATGCATGCACATGTTCGACCTTTGAATGCACAAGAAGCTGCAAACAGTAATAGCCGATACCTGCATAAGCATCAATGACAACCTCGCCATCTGCATTTATGCTGCTCATGCGATGACGCTCGGAAACATTGCCCGATGAATACATCACTTTCGTTGCATCAAATCCGTAGACTAACCCGTTGTCTTTGACTTCCACCCAACCGCTCAATCCATGCAGAAGTTCAACCTGGGACGTACGCATTTGGTCAGCAGCAATGGGTTGCTGTCGTCCAATACGTTGGGCCCGAAGCGCATCGGCAATTCGTTTGAAGAAATCACTGTGCTGTTGTAGCACTGCATCCCATTCATCACCAACAAATGCATCTTTAGGAAACAGGATTAGATCGTCAAGCCGTTCCCACTTTCGAGGGATTGTTTCGGCTAATTTTTTGTCAAAATCAATCAGTGGTAGAATGCATTGTTGGAGCCGACTGTGCGGGTCGATCGGTTCAGGAGATGTTCTGACATCGATGTTGTCCAATCGGTGTTCAAAGCCGACTGTTTTGAGTTCCGTTCCTTGTAGGATGGGTAATGCCAATTCATCCCCAATGCGTTCTGGCGTGTACATCTGATTCAGAGCACCAACGTCGAGTAAGGCTTGTCGCGCTGTTTCACCGTAAGCGACAGGGACAAGAAGACACGGTTGAATTGGCATGATGACGCCTACAGCACTGCTAGGGGCAAGTCCTTTGAAGGTCTTCGGTCTGTTCGGACACTATGGAAGAAAGGTCCGTGTGGAGAAATCGATTCCTTTGCGTGTGCCTCACGCTATTTTTTGTCACCCCAATTCTAGTTCCATTTGCGTCTGCAGATGGTATGGATATTTGCACTTATGGAGCAAGTAAATGCGACGATTACGATGGCGACGATGATGGAACTCCAACTCAGCAGGAATGGATTCGTGGCACCTATGATTTTGATCTGCATGACACCACAACCATTCACATCAACATGGACTGGGCCATACGAGAATTCAATCGTACGAAGTTGGGCTTGACTGGAGCACCGTACGACGCTGCTCTCCTTAGCGATGATTTGGAAGAACACGATGGAATTCCAGCCGACATGATTCGCAGTTATCTCGATGTTGATCTGGATGGAACGGGTACAATTGGAGATAAGATGCTTGGCGATGTTGAGGACACCATCAGAGAACTTCTTACCAACGGTTTTGGTGCGGTGGAAATGATCGATACCGACTACAGTACAACCTACACAGAGGAAGGGACTTCTGTAACCTGTACCAAAGAAGGCAGTGATGACTCAATATACGATTCAGGTTCAACGACCACGGAAAACAACGTGTTTGAACCACCGATTTGCTTGAACACTTTTGCCATCATCAAACTCTCCACAAGCACATTCAACCTTTTGGAAAACACCAATCTCGATCTTGAACGTGCCTATCAAGGGTTGCTCATCATGGGTTCAGAACTGACAACCGAATTCAGTGTATTCGCAGATCCTGGGCATTACTCAACTTTTGTAATCAGTCCACCCGATTATGCTGCAGTTCTCGATGTTGGTGGTGAAAATGGAAACAAGGTTCCAGCTGCTTGCACGCCTGCAACATGTGCTGGTCGTTGGACCGTTAACAACCTCGTTCCAGTAGACGGTCGAGAAGAACAAACGGTCAGTTTGACCATGGGTCATCGAGATACATCAACAACATCCGTCGTGGAACTGGATCCGAGCAAAGAAGCCGTATCCTTGCACCTGAAGGTGGATTTGTTTGACGAGCAAGCCGTCCAAATTGACTTTATTGCGGGAATCAGCTATCTCGATTCCACCACAATGGAGAATTGGGGCATTTCACTTGTCGAGTTGTCCAGTTTGGCGACGATTCCGCAAATCACTTCCGATGGCATTCGACTTGCCTATGAAAATGGGATTGCCCCTCTCGACGATTTTACCGATCAGTTTCCAGTCACCTCCATCGGCAATGCATTTTCCGATTCAATACCGGGAGGACCAAACATCGAAATGGGCGAATTGAGTTGGGTCAGTGATTCTGTTGCTGAAGGAATTGAAGGTCCAGCAGGTGGCCTGAATTACAGCCATTCTGTGGGGTGCTCGGAAACCGTCGTTCCACCAAACACAATATCGTACTGCATAGAAGGGCCAAGCGCAATGGGATATGCGCACCCGATTTATTTGAGATCGACGAGCAACACCTTCTCATTAGGACTGCTTGATATCATCCAAGACAACCTTCCAGAAAACCAGTTTTCTGAGTATTTTGAGGACATCACCAATGAGGATTTGCGTAGGGTTATGGACGCAGGCCTTTCACTGGAAACGGTCCTTGACACAAGCTTCCTTGAGAGCATGATTCCCTCGGATCTTCCTCCATCAAAAATCACCCTTGAATTGATCTTACCGAATTGGGTTGAGACCATAGACGGTGAAGATCGCATCGTCTTGCAACACTCTGTCACTGGAGAAAACCGAAACGAAGTGTCGATTGCAGGGCCCTCTCCTTACACATACAACCACCCGATCTTGAACGAGAACGATGAGGTCATCTGCCTGCAAACGCAGAAGACTTGTGTTTCCACATCTCTGGAAATTGATTTTGAAACCTTTGATATCAACGAGTGGACCAAATCCGTTTCGATTGAATTTGGTTTAGAGGCAAGCGCCGTGGTTCATCGTGTCGCACTCCCACAGGGCTACTACGACATCAACGACGATACCACAGTGCGGATGGAGGTCATCCCCAGTGATCTGGTACGTCTGATTGGCGACATTATGAGTCGCTCCGATAGTCCAATGAAAATTGAGCGATGCCTTGAACCCGATACAACATTTGAGAACTGCCCTGAGGCGCGTCAACTTGTCTTTGAACTTACTTCGGATGGGTTGATGGAATTTGGAACCGAGGTCGGTGAAATTCTCACCGATGAAATCCACATTGCAGCAGAGGAACTCGAAAACATAAAAGAAAATCCACAGTTTAGCGACGTCGACATCAGTGATTTTTCAATCGAGACAAGTCTTGCAGGCCTTGGTACGCCCGGCCCCGTTGTCTCAGACGATGTGGGGCTGAGTGTCACTGTGAAAATACCAAAAGTTCGATTTACACTTGCCGTTTCAAGTTCTTGGGGTGATTTGTTTAGCGGTAATCCTGATTTGATCACACTTTCCTTGCTGACAGAGGACATCAATTCTGCGTTCCGCTCTCCATTCCTACAACCGATGGTTTTGATGGTGGATGAGGTTTCATCGATTTTTGCAACAAGTTTGGTCTCTTCAGAAGGGGTTACGTTCCCACCTCTTGAAGAGGAAGCGCTTACCTTCCAAACGGGATCTTGGGATACGACCATTCACGAAGAGACAGAATTTGACTTGACAGGACCTGTTAGTTTTACCTTGCCAAAGGGAATCGTCGTCAAAGAGGGAACGTCTCAACAAGGCAATATGGAAATTACCGAGGATGGAGATGGTCGACAAGTCATCACCTACACGATACCACCGGACGGTCTTGACGATGAGGTCACGCTTCGCTTGCAAGTCACATGGATGTATTTGCTTGGTCAATTCTGGGCTTATCCTGCGGTTGTGGTGATTCTTCTGATTCTTTTGATTCGTCGACGTCGGAAAAAGAAGAAGAAAAAGCGAGCAGCACGCGAGGCGAAACATTCTCTGTACAAAGCCCAAAAGATGGGATTGTCCGAATCGGATTTCGCTCAAATGGCAGGTTTGGTTGACCGACAAGTCGGTGGTTACGACGAAGGTATCAATCCCTTTGAAGCAATGAGCAAAGAACCACCCCGTTAACCGTGTAGAGATTCATGTATCCTTTCGGCGAGGGAGGGACCAATTCCAGGGACTGTTTTCAGATCGTCAATACTTGCGTTGTTAATGCCTTGCCGACCGCCGAAATGTCGCATGAGTGATTGCAATTTCTTTGCACCCAACCCAAGTACGTTTTCCAATGGGTCGCCCAAACGGCTCCTCTTGCGACGCTTGCGATGAAAGGCATTGACAAAGCGGTGTGCTTCATCACGGGCGTGAACGAAGACGCGTCCTCTTCGATCGAGAACGATGGGTTCTTGTTGATCTCGATACAACGTCTCTTCTCGTTTGGCAAGGGCAGCCAATTGAAAACGAGTGGCAACTCCTTGTTCTTCCAACATCGAACGTATTGTCTTCAAGTGGGTTTCTCCACCGTCCAAAAGCAGCAAATCTGGCCATTCTTCTTGTCGTTTAAGCCAACGTTCCACCACCTCACGCATCATTCGAAGATCATCCATAGCCTCACCTTTGACGATGTAGGTTCGATACTCCTTCTTGGCCGGACGACCGTTGCGCAGTACAACGCTGGCTCCGACCCGCTCATCGCCTTGCAACTGTGCCATGTCAAAACACACCACGTGATTCATCTGTTCAACTTGCAACAGCAACGCTGCATCATCAGCAGCTCGTTGCTCAAGTGAGCCACTTGATTTGTTGGCAAGTCTGGAAACTTGAATTTCAGCGTTTTGATCTGCAAGCGTACGCAAGGTGACCATATCGCCACGCATGGGTGTTCGAACTTCTACGGTTGAACCGCGTCGTCCATCCAACCATTGCTGCAATCCATCAAGCAAAGGAGTAGGTGTTAACAGCAATCGTGGAGGTCGTCGATGAACGTAGTGTTCACTGATGAAGCGACTCACGGTTTCGCCAATGTCTCCTCGATGCACATAAGGCCAGACCTCTTGACCTTTGACAACGCCTTCATCAGCATGCAATACGACCAAGGCGGCGAGGTCCCCCTGGTCGGCGAAACCAATGGCATCGCAATCACGATACAATTTGCTCGAGACAACATGCTGACCGACCGTTGTTCGAACCGATCGAATCAAATCGCGATAATGAGCAGCCCTCTCAAATTGCATCTTTTGTGAGCATGCTTCCATCTTCGCCACCAATTCTTCAAGAAGTTCCGTGGCTTCACCATCGAGGATTCGTTTCACAGTGCGCACACGCTCAGGATAACCATCAGGGTCTATGCATGGCCCTCGACAAAGTCCAATGTGTTGCGCTAGGCATCCTTGCTCGCCTCGACAGTCTTTGTCTCGAATTCCAAAATATCTTCGAAGAAGTTGCATGACTTGCTTCGCAGCACCTGCATTCGGAAAAGGCCCCCAGCGGTTTGCATCCGTTGGCGGATGACGCGTGTACATGATGCGTGGATGTTCTTCGTTGGTAAGGATCAGATAAGGATAGGATTTGTCGTCTTTGAGCATCGAATTGAATCTCGGTTTGTGTTGGCGTATCAACTGACGTTCCAGAATCAATGCTTCCTGCGGTGTGGTCGTTACGATGCACTCAACATCATCAGCCCGAGAAATCAATTCTGGTATCATTTGTCGGTCCGGATTTGTAGCAAAATACGATCGGATGCGTTCATTGAGACGTGTTGCTTTTCCAACGTACAAGACTCGGCCCTTTTCGTTCTTGAACAGGTAGACGCCGGGTGAAGCGGGCAAATCGATGGATTCTGCATCAACCGCCATGCCTATTCCCTGCACCCATAGGTCAAAAAAACCTGCTTGTTTCCTTTAATCACGAGAAGGACAACATCAAATGTTATGTTGTCGACGTTGGGTTGGAGTTCCGAATGTTGTCCCCCTCCATGATTCGTATCTTGCGTTGGTTGGACGACCATGCGGCTGCACTTGAATCGGCGTGGGACGTTCCAAGAAGCCTCTCACTAGAAGGAATAGCCGATGGTATTGGCGTGGTACGCTCAGCTCTGTTTCAGCCGATGAATACGCTTGAGGAAGAGGGATTGATCGTCACACGCCAAGCCCACGTCATCGGTGCTGGACGTCGAAAACGCAAGGTTGTTCACATTACGCAAAACGGTCGAAAACTCGTGCATGAACACTCTGAAGAAATACCTGAACGTTCTCTTCGAACATCTTCGAATTTGAAGGGACAGATTCCAGAATACACTTTTCTTCATGGCCGGGATTCTGAATGTCGTTTGCTGCAAGATGCTATCGCTAAGGGATTGCCTGTTCACCTCAGAGGGATGCCCGGCATAGGAAAATCAGCTCTCGCTCGGAGCATGATTCAACCTTTGGCAGAGCAAGGCATGATGGTTCATTGGACTCAACTCGATGCCTATTGCGATGTAGGCGAAGCAATGCAGCGGATGGAAATCGGTGCGCCTCGAATTTTAGATGTAGAAGGTTATGCATCGTTCTTGCACGAAAAGGAAGTTGTCCTGATTTTTGATGATGTTCACACGATTTCCCAAAGACACGAACCATCGTTCTCATTGTTGTTTCAAAATCTGCAAGAGAACGCTATTCCGTTCGTCTTGATTGGCCGAGACCGTGACACGTTTTCAATTCAAGCAACACACATTGAACTCGGTCCGTTGGAATCTTCCGATGCCATCGAGTTGTTGGATCCTGACCTCGGCGATAAGCGAGCATCCATTGTTGAAACATTAGGAGGTCATCCTCTTGCTATCCTCCTTTACAACGACTCAACACCCCTTCCTGAGACCGATCAGGATGTTCGGGCCTATGTTGAACAGGTGGTTCTCGGCGATGCGAATTCCGAAGTCCATGATGCGATGTCGCCGTTCCTTGTTCTTCCTTTTCCTGTTGGTACAGAGCGTATGCCAAATCCCGATCACGTTCCCTTGCTCGATGAGCATGCATTGCTGCGATGGGGAGCCCAGAATGCAACTATGGAGATGCAACATCTGATTCGCAATGTATGCCGATCTGCACTCGATGCATCACGCATTGATGCGTTGCATGCTGCTGCAATCGTTCATTGGCAACAAGAAGAAGATGCCTTGGCATCAATACTTGAAATCCATCATCGCATTCAACGCGGCGAGAGTGGAATTGCTGATCACCTTTCCGTGCGTACAATTGAGTTGATGAACGCGTATTCGGGTGCGTTTGCAACCCTGCTTGATGAAGCCTTGGTGAATGAATCTGGTGACATGGATTTGATTGGACTTGCAACCCAGCACGCATTGAATCGAGCAGAGATTGAGATTGCAAAAGGCTATTTGGAGAACATAAATCCCGACGAACTTGTTCACATTCGATTGCAGATCGCTCAATTTGAAGGCAAAAAGGACAGCATGGAGCGCATTGAATCAATGCTGGCTGGTTTGGACCATTGGGATGAAAAATTACGCATCCAACTCTCTGTCCTGTCTCGTTGTATTGACGATATGTCTTCTTCCTCAGATGAGGATTACGAACGCATTGATCGGCTGCTTGAACAAGTGCATCTTCCGGACGATGAAAATCAGCGACAGGTCATCTTGACAACACTCGTCGTCATGAAACATGCTCTTGCTCTTGAGCGTCGTGATTTTACCACTGCGGGTTTCTTGCTTGATCAACTTCGGGACATCGCTCCATCAAGCGACCCGCTGATTCAATTCTTGGAGACAAAAACAGAATTGAAGTCACATCCAACAGAATCGCCAACTGCGGATCTTGTCTTGAACAATGCCGAACACATCGCTTCTAAAATGGTGCAACCTTTGTACAAGGCCTCAATTCGTTTATTGATTTGTGAACGATTGCTTGAGAAACAAGTGCACAGGGCCCGTCAAATACACGACCAAATCGATGCAAGGTCGCTTGAAAGCATAAAAACTTCAGCCGCCCGACGTCTTTTGGCAAAATGGTGGGAAGTGAAATCCTTGTTCAACGACCACGATCAAGTGTTTGCTCTTCGAGAGGCAATTGTACGGTACCGATCAGTTGGATGTCCGAATCGCGCTCGAGTGTTGTCCAAACGATTGCACAACATGTGATTTACAATTCTGCACCGATCATGGTTTTTGTATCTTGGATTCCATTCAAAGGTCGAATTTGTTCCACAATGCAACGCGTCAGCGTGAATTCATCGTGCGCTTGCACACGAGCAAGAATGTCAAACTCGCCAAACAACATCCATCTGTCGGTAACATGTTCGATCGAATCCAGCGCATTTCGAACGCTTTCTTCTTCACCTGGCATGGTCGTGATCAATACAAATCCTATCGCCATTCTATCTCCTCAATATTCAACCGCAATAAGGGTCTGAGTGTCCCGTATTCCTTCGATAATTCTGAATTCTTCCATCAGTAAGGAAGTTAGGTTCTTTGCAGAATCGCTGCTGACATGGGCGAGTAGGTCAAACTCACCATAAAGAGCATGCACCTCTTTGACGGAATCGTGCGACGTCAGTGCGAGGTACACGTCCCTTTCATAGGAAGGCTCGGTCTTAACAAGAACAAATGCTTCAGGCACAAGGGTACGTTAAGCAGGAAGGTTTTATCCCTTCGGGTCCTGAATTTTCATACAAACATGCAACGGGTGGCTTCAAATGTTAGCGCCTTGGATGGCATGTTATGGAGCGACAACGAACGGTCTTAGCGTTCGGTTTGTTGACTCTGTTGATGATGATGAGCCTTGCGCCGTTGGTCCAACCTTTGGAAGAATCTCCCACAAACCCCTTCGAAGTTTCAGCCCGAGCAACTACAACTTGGTCCGGAACCGTATCGCTGACGAGCGACTACTTCGTCGGCATCCAAAATGAATTGTTGATCACTTCATGCACGAGTGTTGTGATGTCACCCGGTGTTCGTATTTACGTGGATGGTCGTTTAACAATTCAAGGAACATCAACCTGCCCAATCGTACTTTCCAGTTCATCATCTTCAAGCGATCATGAGGGCATTCAATTCAATGCGTCTTCCTATGGTCGTGGAAGCACGATCAATCACTTGCACATCGAAGATGCCATTTACGGTATTACGTTGTACGGGGCCAACCCGATTATGAACAATGTGACTCTGTTCAATCCAGATCGCGTCGGAATCGATATGTTTGGAGGATCGAGTCCCGTCATCAGGGATTTGTATATTGATCAAGCAGGACGTTCAATTCCGTTTCAAAACGATTGGCGATATGGAATCGGTGTATCTGTCGGGGACGGCTCAACCCCCATTGTTCAGGGCGCATATTTCACCGATCATCTGCTGCGAGGATTGAATCTATGGGGTGCTTCGGGGGGGATTTATCGAGACATCGTTATGGATAACATATCAGGTTCCATTCTCGGTGAAGCTGCAGGGGTGTGGGTTGAGGATAGTGTGCCATTGTTTGAAGGATTAACCATCGACAAAAGCGATACAGGGATTATTGTCCGACACATCGATGATTCCGGCAACACAAGAGGCGTTTTCAGGGATGTTGTCGTAACCAACAGCATGTATCGAGGTGTTTATCTTGACAAGAACAATCACACCAATTACACAAACTATGAGACCGCTGATTTCACCAACCTGACCGTTCAGGGAACCGGATTATCGGGTGCTAAAACACCGGGTATCGCTCTTGCAGCGATTGAAATCAATGCAACAGGAGCATGGCTTGAGAACGTGCTTGTTGATGGGGCATCTTCGGTAGGTGTCCGCTTGTTTTTTGTCGATTCGAGCACAATGCTGCGCAACATGACGGTTCGAAACGCGGGGGAAGCGGGTCAAAGTGCGCATTCAGCAGGGCTGAGCATTCAAACGTCTTATTTTGCAGCGCATCTTGAAGATATTGAAATAAGTGGCTCACCGGGCCCTGGAATTCATTCCTCGAGTGGAGGGTCTTTGCAAGGTCACGATTGGAATCTCCACAACAATTCGGAACAAGGTCTCTACGTTGATTCTGCCACTGTCGTCGTCGATGGTTTAACCACAGGAAACAACGGACATTCTGGCGTTCACGTGTTTGATGCACGCTACGTCACAATGGCCAACGTGACTTCAACCAGCGATGGATCTCTTGGTATAAGCGCAGCAGATCAGGCAGGTTTGTCCTATCAGAAATCGAACGATTTGGAAACCGCTTCTGGCGATGTAGCTTGTTTCTATTGCCACGTTGAAGCATCTCAAGGACACGGCGTTCATGTGGCTGATTCCGTCGATTTGTGGCTTGACAATCTTTCCATCACAGGTATTGATTCCTCACTTCCTGCACTCTACATCGATAACGGAGGATTGACGCTTGGGACCCAGGGCGGGAGATTCAATTTGCTGAATGCGGACATCGCTCACGAATCAACCGTTCAACCCGCTCTCTATATCGAACAAGCAGCAGGTCACATCGAGGGGCTTACCATGAGTGGGAACCACAGCGGTATTTACTGGGACGCAAACCACAACGGTAATTTTCCTTCGACGCTGAGCAACACTGAATTCGTGGGAAGTGATTGCCTTAGACTGGTGAATCACCCCGATTTAGGAGGTTATGGGAATCTCATAGGAAACGATTGCACAGGCAGCATTATGCTGGAGAATTCAGATGTCAACTTCTCCAATCTTGTTGATGCGAACGGTGCACATGTCTTGGATTTGGATGCTTCGTCGCACATGCATCTGCATCAACCCAACAACATCGATCTTAGCATCGCAAACATTCCTTCAGGCGCATCCATAGATGTGGCATGGGATGCGCTTGTATGGGTCGTAAACAATCGTTCCAATGGAATTCCGAATGCTTATGCAAACGTCAGTTTTGCACAATTCGAACCATCCGTCTCCGAGTTTACCAACGACGATGGACAAGTTTTGTTGTCGGATTTCATTGGGCAAAGATGGACCAACACTGGTGCATCATCGGTTAACGATGTGACGGTGGATTGCGGATATGACAGCAAAAGCAATACGACAACCACTGCCCTTGGTGGGGACGTAATTATGTATTGTCAACTTGAATTGGACAATCAACCTCCGTTCATTAATTGGACCTCACCTTTGGACGGTGAGGTGTTCCCTTCACAAGGACAGGTGTTGTTTGACGCTCAGGAATCATGGGACTTGGATGACGATGTACTGACCCTTACTTGGACATCCTCTCTTGACGGCCTCGTTTCCGCTTCACAGAGTACAATCCCGTTTGTTGTCAACGATGGGTCGTCAGGATTCACGCTCAGCGATGGAATTCATGACTTGACCTTGGAAGTCTGCGATGACGTAGGGTATTGCGTTTCTGAAACTCGAACCATCGAGTTAACCAATCTCGCTCCTGAACTCAATGTATCGTTTAATCCGTTTGTAACTCCATGGAACGAACTTATGATGGCACAGACTGGGACCGTAATCATCAACACCTCTGGAACGTTTGACCCAGAAAACGACGATTTTGCTTGCAGGATTTCTTTTGGAGGATACAACCGTCCATCACCAGCATGGGACAATCAATGGATTTGTCCAGAAGAGTTGTCCTACACCTTTGACCACTTCACCGACGACCCACCCGAGTCTTTCTTCCTCAACGTCATTGCATGGGATCGGGTAGGGAACACAGACACGCACTCGGTCGAGGTCAAGTTGTACAATGAAATGCCAACGTCTGCGTTCAATATTGAGCGAAATGGGACCGCGAGTGAAGACGCCATTTACTTCAACGCTAGCGATTCGTTTGACCCTGAGAACAATCCCGTATCGTTTGAATGGTGGTCCAATGTGGATGGTACTATCAAGGTCGGACAAGGCATTGAAAATGTTTCTTGGAGCGGTTTCCTGTCTCGCGGCGTGCATCAAATAGAACTCAGAATCACGGACGATCGCATGGACCACATTGGACAGATGTCAATTTCAACACAATTGGCAACCGTCGAAAATTCCCCTCCTCGGGCTCTCATAGAGGATGTGGCTGTGTTCGACAACCTTGATTCGTCGGTTTTGATTCCGTTTTCTGCGAACGGCAGCGGTGATTTCGATTCAGCCTGTTTTACATTCCCTCTGGATGGAATTTGGCATTGTTCTGAACTTGAACCCGCAGCAGGTTCTGAATTTTTGCAGGTCGATTGGAGAAGCGATCTTGACGGGCGTTTAACCCCAGAAAATGAAGATTGGTTGACCTTCGAAACGAGGTTGTCGGCCGGCGTTCATCAAATCACTCTTACAATCAGCGATGGCATCAACCCGAATGTATCGACTACGAAAAGCCTTGACGTTGCGGAATCAGCCCCCGTTTTGGTTATGGATTCTCCCCCCAACGGAAGTCAATACGCCTCAAGTGACATGATTGTTTTTGATGCACGTGAAAGTATTGATTTCGACGGAGATACGTTCACCATGACGGTTCGGGTGTTTGATGAACAAGCCTCAACCTTTGTTCCAATTTTGTCCGATGCTCTTACTTCCAACGTGCATGAATTGCAACTCAGCGCAGGTCTGCAAGAGATTCAAATCGAATTGGTTGATGAGAACGGGATGTCTCGAATTGAGTCGCTTCAAATCCAAATTCTTCCGAGCGATCCGTCAGCCATCATCATATCTCCAGAAAACCTTGCATCCATCGATCCAGGAACCGACATCGTGTTTGAAGGTGCATCGATGGATGCGGATAATGACCTTGTCAGCAGGGAATGGCGTCTTCATCGCCTCAATGCGGAAACAACGGTTCTGAGCACACAATCGACGTTTTCGCAAGTCTTTGCTCCTGGTCCCCATCACGTTTCTTTGTACGTGAAAGATTCTCGGGGTGCGACATCCGAACAACACATCAACTTCACCGTCCGCTCAAGCTTACCAGAATTGGTTCAAACCAGCCTTGTTCTTTCACAAACTGAATTCGTGACCGATGAGCTCGTCACTCTCGATGTTTCTGTGCAATTGCTCGATGCGGATGGAACAACCGATGATGTTCGTGTTGATATTGTTCACAACATCCAAACGTGGTCGTTCAACCTTAGCGACGACGACGGTGATGGCACTTGGACCGGTTCAATTGATTTTCAACCCTCAGGTGTCGGACAACCAAGCTTCAAGGTCATTGCAACCGACGGTGTTGGAGATTCGGCAACGGTTGATGTCTTGTACACGCCACTGAAAGTGATTGAGTCGAGTCAATCGGGATTCTTTTCCCTTGGCTTCGCCATTGGTGCTGTGGCTGTTGCCGTCCTCGTAGCATTGCTTATCACGCT
>CALBFP010000054.1 GCA_937894115.1 uncultured euryarchaeote | reverse complement strand
GTAACATCAGGATCCATATCGCTGCCAAGCAATGCGGGCTCATACCGTAATCCGTTGTCACCAGGAGCAGCATGATCACTCATCGATCCAAGCGAGCCAACTCTTTCTGAGTCCTCAATGCTCCGTCTGAATTGGAGGGCTTTCATTCTCGATTCAAAATCCCCTCCGTCTCCTGTCCTAAAGGACCAGCTATCGAGCAAAACAAAATTAGTTGCAGATGAAGCATTGTACGAGTAAATTGGCTTCATTATGAGCATCTCTCCCTTACCGCCTCCCTTAACAGCAGGCACATATCTTGGTCCAACATTTGCGTCTTCCATTGATGGTAGATTGTCTTGATGGCCTTCCAAGGAAACCAAGCAGACATGGTATGCCGTATCCGTTTTGGTCGGAACGCGATTTCCTAAGATAACCGAAAAGATACCATCCTCATCAGATCCACAGAGTTCCTTGTCCTTGGTATTGACTTGTAATGCATGGGCGAGATAGGGTAAGTCTTCCTCTGTGGGAGCAATGTTTCGCAGTAATGTCTGATCTACGCTGAGGACACGAATGTCCATTGGCGTATTTACGGCAGCACCACTCGATGGCATCTTGAACGTATCTTGCTCTTCGAGAACCCTACAGCCTTTTGTAAACTCATCCTCAGTGAACATCAATAAACCCAACCAAGGCGTATTTGGGTTCGTAACACTGCCAGATATCAAACGTTCCCATGGAAGCGATTTGTTTTGGAAAATAATTTTTGGGAGGGTGTGATCCAGGAGCACTCCTTGTTGATTTTTCGGAGGATATCGTGCATGTATTGTGAGAGGGTCAATGGACCACTGCGATCCTTGAACAGTAACATATTGCTTTGCGAATTGGTCAGACATGAGGGGCGTGTCAGGAGCATCTCCTTCTCCACGCTCGCGAAAATTCTGAGCGAGCTGAATCTCATAATCACCTTGTTTCAGAGGTGGTCGTATTGAGTCAAAATATCGAATATAACCTGATGCTGGTGCTGGTGGAATGTTCGGGTAATCTGTCATCTCATCGCCTCCTTCGCCTCATCTTCCTTCGGTCCTCAGGATTCTTCATCTGATTTGAATTGGATGATTTATCAATTGATGAGGCTCCATTTTCGTTGCTTTTCACCCCAACTTGCGTAGAATCGTCCTTTCCTGATTGTGTTGATGATTGCACCGATACATTCGGTTTCCAGAATGGTGCACGGTTCAGAACCTTTGGAATGACTTCAATTTCCAACCGTGCATCAGCAGATAAGCCTCCAAGATCGGTTACGCGTATGACAGCTACAGCCGTACCTGCATCCTCGCTGGTTGGCGTTCCGGACAGTAATCCATCGTCCGTCATGCTCAGCCAAGATGGACCGCGATGGATTGAGAAGGTGTGCTGATCGTCTTCATCCTCGTCACCGATGAACATCGACACATCGTATTGATATGGTTCGCCAACATTCGAGACAGGTCCTTGAATCAGTGGAAGTTCAGATGGGATATCCGCATGCTCCTCCTTCTGGTTTGAATCGACTGGTGGTTCAACCTGAACTTCTGGCATCTTTGGTTCTGGGATTTCAATCGTCGCATCAACCATGACTTGTTGCTTGATTGAAATCGATTGGAGTTTCGACCGCTTGGGAAGTGTCCAATCCTTTGGAACGTGCGAGACTGGAGTTAATGGAACATTTGCATCATGCTCCCAACGAATGAACGTCTCACCGTTCAACGACAAAGGACCATCATCAACAAGTTTGTTCCAAGCAGCTTCTTTGATCGTTTCAAGCAGCGATGTTGAGGGATGAATCGTTGCAATGCAACCATCAATATCTGTTGTTTCGTCAACACGCAGATCGATGATAGCGGGACCTTCAAACTCAGGGGTTGTACGTACAGTCCATACATAAGCGAGAGCATCTGCACGACGCACTGCAACGGGTTCACCTACTTGCTCAATGCCTTCTAAAGCGAGTTGAAGCGACGGAGGGTTGTCACCCTCCATTCGAACGAAAACAGCAATTGTCTCAATCTTTGATGAGGTAAACACACGGAGGTCATTGATTCCTGTTAGTATTTCCCCACTACGGAACACGTTGGTTGAACTTTGGTTGACTCGAGATTTCGAATTTGAGGCTTCAATAAAGCAACCTCGTCCGAGATAACGGAATTGACCAACTTGTTGAATCATGGTCTGTCGCTGGAATCCGATGACAGGCAATTCGGATTGTGAATATCTGCTTGTAAATGCTGCAGTTGATGGCATATACGGTTCTACCCCTAAGTTCATTCCACCTAATCCTTCAACAACGATATTCTTGCAACGATTTGGAAGGACAAGAGCGACATCCTCATCCAAAGGTCCGATTTCAAGATCCTGAAGCACGCCACCTGCTGTTCCTAAAAACGAAACTCGGATAATCTGATTCGTTGAGAAATGAATTCTCGGAGGAAATTGATGCTTCTTAGCATCATACATCTCACT
>CALBFP010000053.1 GCA_937894115.1 uncultured euryarchaeote | reverse complement strand
TGGAGACCGTCCCGTCCCGCTTGATGATTAAGGCGTGCCCAGGCTTGATTTCATGTACATCCTCCGTGCTAACGTTGAAGGCGGTTTGAATGACAGGTCGCTCACTTGTGATTACGACGACCTCATCATCTTCGTAGAAAAACGCAGGTCGGATACCGTTCGGATCACGCATAACAAAGGCGTCTCCGTGGCCAATCATTCCGCACATGACATATCCACCGTCTAGGGAATTGGCGGCATGAGTTAAAATCGTAGGCATGTCGATTTCTTCGGCAATCCGCTGGGAGATGACCTCATTGGCCAAGCCCTCTTGCTTATAAAGATCGAAGAGGCGTTGGTTTTCGACGTCGACGAAGTGACCTATGCGCTCGAGGAGTGTGACGGTGTCCGCTTTCTCTTTCGGGTGCTGGCCCAGCCCAACCAGTTTGTCAAACAATTCGTCCGTATTGGTCATGTTGAAGTTGCCCGCAACGACGAGGTTGCGTGTTCTCCAGTTATTTTGGCGTAAAAATGGGTGGCAGTTTTCGACTTGGTTCTTGCCGTACGTTCCATACCGGAGGTGAGCTAAAAACAACTCTCCTGTGAAGGCAACTTCTTGTTGAAGAAACTGGCTATCTCTTAGTTGGTCAGAAGAAAGCCCTTCAAATCGGGGCATGATTCGACTGAAAACATCTTGGATGGGCCGCGAGTCAATAGACCGAATGCGGGAAATGTAGCGTTTGCCAGGAGGTACGTTTAATTTAATGTTGGCGAGACCGGCCCCATCTTGTCCACGGTTGTGCTGCTTTTGCATGAGCAGGTACATCTTGTTGAGACCATAAAACGCACTGCCATATTTGTCGATGTAATACTGCAAGGGTTGCTTCAATCGAAGCATTGCAATACCGCATTCGTGTTGGAGGAAGTCGCTCATGCAGACCGGATCTGTACGTTGATTGAAGAACAAATTTACTTCGCTAACCCGCTTGTTGAACGGCGCCAAATTATTTTTCAAAGGCTATTGCCAAGAACGGTTTCCTTGCAGCCCACCAGTGTGTATGAAGAGTACCCGGCGGTTTTTCCAAGCGGGGCTTTTACGCCATGCTAGCTGCAGACGAATGAGGGTTTTGGCGGTGTATACGCCGTCGAGCAGAATGCCTGTTTCGGTGTTCCATTTCTCGATGAACGATTGAGTGGATTTAGAGATTTGACCAAACCCGCCGAGGTGGGCGTCATTCCAAACTTTGCACCCGCCTGCGATTTCGCTTGACCATTCGGAATCGTTTAGCGCGAGGTTTAGTTGGCGCTCAATATTCTGTCTCATGTCGAATCCCTTGAGGGCGTTTGCCACGTAAAGAGGGGCAGTGCCCTTGAGCCCAAGTAGAATTCCTGCTGCAGTGGCTCCGGTGCCTGCGCTGACGACCACAGCATCCCAAGGCTTTTCTATGTCTGTGTTTTCGACCAAGTGTTTGCACCCCATGACACCTAGGGGACCACCCCCACCCTCTGGCACGACCCATGGATTGTCAAAGCGATTGCATAACCAAGCCTTGAAAAATGGCTCATCCTTCTCCTTGTACTCAGACCGCGAAACGGGAAAGAGTTCCATTCCAAAATTTTTACAGTCTTGCAATGTTGGTGTCGGCCGCGCCAGCTCCGCTTCTGTTGTCCGGATTACCCCGATGGTACGCATCCCTAATGAAGCCCCAATGGCCGCCGTGGCGTGGAGGTGGTTGGACCATGCTCCGCCGAAAGTGAGC
>CALBFP010000052.1 GCA_937894115.1 uncultured euryarchaeote | reverse complement strand
TCGTTGGATAAAATCTCCATACCCCTTCCTCCAAGGACATAGGACGGTCGGATAAGCACAGGGAATCCAATGTCTTCAACGGCCGAGCGTATGTCATCAGCAGTTGTTCCTGTTGCGCCATTCGGCATTCGCAATCCGTGTTTTGTTGCAAACGCCTCAAACCGCTCACGGTCGCTTGCTTCATCAATGCCGTCGACGCTGGTTCCGAGAATCTGCACTTCTGCACCCTTGGTTGCCAAGTGTTCCAGTCGTTTTTCAATAGGGATTGCGAGGTTTATGGCAGTCTGTCCCCCAAATTGCAGAAGGATTCCGTGTGCCTTTTCTCGCAGAAGAATTTCTGAAACGCATTCGCTGGTCAACGGGTCAAAGTAAAGACGATCGGAAGTATCAAAATCGGTTGAGACGGTTTCTGGATTGTTGTTGATGAGTACGGCATCCATGCCAGCAGACCGTATGGCCATTACAGCATGAACACATCCGTAATCAAATTCAATGCCTTGGCCAATTCGGATGGGACCTGAACCAATGGCGACCATTCGTTTCTTGTTCCGTTGTTCCAGATTGGGGACGTGATCAATTCCGTCCTCTTGGAAGGGTTCGTACGTCGAGTAGTAGTACGGTGTCTTCGCCGCAAATTCTGCCGCACACGAGTCGACCATTCTGTATCGTGGATGAACACGCAACTCATGGCGTCTCATCATGACACTTTCTTCATCGCAATCTTTTGGTAGGGATTTCCAGCCATCGGGCTTGAAACCGTTGAGTGCATCGGCGATGTGAGCATCGCAGAACCCGTGTGATTTGTAGCGGATAATCGTTTCATAATCAAGCGATTGCGGTCGAAGGTTCATTTCGACGAGTTCGGATTCCATTGCCGCAATTTTCTCAAAACGTTGCAAAAACCAACGGGTGATTCGAGTAATTTCGTGAACTTTTTCAACACTCCACTCTCTTCTGAAGGCTTCCAAAAGAGCGCCCATTCGACGATCGGTAGCGGTTCGAAGCCAATCGACGAGGACCCCATCTGGAAGTTCTTCGTACGCCCGCTCAGCCATTCCTTCTCCTTCGGATTCATCTGCTCGTGTGAGCGGTCGTGGGTAAGGACAACCCTGTTCAAGAGATGCCCATGCTTTGAGAAATGCCTCCTCAAAATTTCGCCCGATCGCCATGACTTCCCCTGTTGATTTCATGGAGGTTCCAAGCGTACGGTCAGCGGTTCGGAATTTATCAAAAGGCCATCGAGGAATTTTGACGACAACGTAGTCAAGCGTTGGCTCAAATGCCGCGGTTGTCCCTTCGCCGGTAATTGGATTTGGCAGTTCATCAAGCGTATAACCAACCGCAATCTTCGCAGCCATGCGTGCTATTGGGTACCCGGTTGCCTTTGATGCAAGTGCAGATGAGCGACTGACTCGAGGATTGACTTCAATAACACGAATTTCACCTGTAAATTGGTTGAAAGCAAATTGTACATTACAACCTCCTTTGATGTTCAATTCACGAATAAGGGCAAGTGCTTTGTCACGTAGTGCTTGATGGTCTGCATCCGAAAAGGATTGAAGCGGTGCCACAACAACGGATTCACCGGTGTGGACGCCCATTGGGTCGATATTTTCCATGGTACACACAATTGTTGCATTGTCGGCTGTGTCTCTCATGACTTCGTATTCCAATTCTTGCCACCCAAGAATGGACTCTTCGATAAGAACTTGGTTGATGCGTGAATTACGCAGACCTAGGGTCGCAATTTCCACAAGTTGGCCCATGTCAAACGCCGTTCCACCGCCCAGTCCACCAAGTGTAAAAGCAGGGCGTATGAGAATTGGCCAAGAACCTATTTCTTCTGCCGCTTTGATGACTTCATCCATCGAATTGCAAGCAATAGCTTTGGAGATTGGAAGGTCAATAGATTCGCAGACTTGGTTGAACAATTCACGGTCTTCAGCCTTGTCGATGGCATCAAGGTCAGAGCCAATCAGTTCTACATTCAGTCGTTCCAAGGTTCCATCGTGCGATAATTCACTTGCGATGTTCAGGGCGGTCTGGCCACCCATACCTGCCAAGAGTGCATCGGGTTTCTCGATTTCCAAGATTTTCCGGACGGTGTCGGGTAAAAGCGGTTCGATGTACACTCGATCGGCCATCTCAGGATCGTTTTGTATGGTTGCTGGATTGGAATTTACGAGGATGACCTCGTATCCATCCTCGCGAAGAGCACGAACTGCTTGAGATCCTGAAAAATCAAATTCGGCTGCCTGCCCAATTTTAATTGGTCCCGAACCGAGAACAAGAATGGAGTTCAAATCGTCTCGTCGTGGCATTATGAACCACCTCGACGATGAGTTTCCACGAGTTCTTTGAATCGATCAAACAACGGTTCTGCATCATGTGGTCCCGGGCTTGCTTCAGGGTGGAATTGGACGGTAAAGCAGGGGCGCTCAAGAACGTCAAGACCTTCCACCGTCTTGTCGTTTGCATTGATGTATCGAACTTCGACATCGTAACCGTGCAGGTTTTCACCTTCTGGTGACGTTGCTCCACTCGGATGTGCTGCGAGCATACCATGCTGTGGGTCTGCTACCGCAAATCCATGGTTTTGAGAAGTGATGTACACGCGTCGCGTTTTCAAATCGACAACGGGTTGATTTGCTCCACGGTGGCCGTAACGCATCTTGTAGGTTTTCAGACCAGAGGCAAGCCCCATGAGTTGATGGCCGAGACAGATGCCCATCACAGGGAGGCCAAGTGAAACAACTCTTGCAAGGGTGTTACGTGCTGATGTGGCTTTTCCTGGATGGGCTGGGTCTCCGGGTCCGTTTGAACAAAAGAGCGCCTCAATTTCAAATTCAAGCAGCGTCTCAAATTCGATGTCAGGAGGGCACCAAACCACTTCAAACCGCTTGCAGAGGTTTCTGAGGATGTTGTATTTGACACCACAGTCCAAAGCACCGATACGTGGGAGTGGCTCACCCAAATCGTCTTTTGCTCCAGGATTGAGAATGATTGGTTCATCGATGGAGACGAGGTCAACCAGGTCGCTGAGTTCAGGAGAAGTCATGACTTGCAATCGTTCCAACATTTCTTTTTCATTCTCTTTCGGGCCGAAGATGCAAAGAACGGTTCCAAGTTCACGCACGCGTTTCGTAATGGCACGGGTGTCGATGTTCTCAATTCCAGGAACACCGTGTGCTTGGAGCAGTTCTGATACGGTTCCAATGGAGTCTCGGTGGTCGGGATCATCCATGGCATGGCGAACAACAACGCCTTTTGGCCATACGGCTTTCGACTCGGATTTTCCTCCGTGGATTCCATAATTTCCAATCAAAGGATAGGTAAACGTGAGGATTTGCCCAGCCCATGACGGGTCAGTGAGAGATTCTTGATACCCCATCATGCCTGTCGTGAACACAAGTTCTCCTTCTCCGAAGCCTTCAGCACCGAACAGTGTGCCTTCGTATCTTCCCCCGTCTGCAAGCAGCAAAATCCCTTCTCCACTTGCTTTCTGAGGAAGATTGGACTTGTCGTAAAGCGCATCAGCAGCATCATCAAATTGAGGCATATTCGCAAGATGTGGATTATGTCGAGCCCGTGCGAATCCGGGGGGGGTGCTACCGTTCATCGACATCAGCGGTATTCGATATAGGCCCTCCATAATGCTTGGGGATGATTTTCCATGGGATTGAGACCTTTACTTGTTATCAGTCACATCTTTTCCATGGTTGCTGGGATTGATTATCAACTCGCCGCCATCCATTTTTCTTGAGATTGAACCTGTCCCATACCAACCATCGAGAAACAGTGCGAGTGCAGCTACTTCGGAATGCGGCTGATTGCCAACTGCAAGATTGTACTGTGAAATCTGAAACACCTCAGAAGGCACCTTTGCGCCGCCCACAATTACGACGAGAGGGCGATCTCTTCGGATGGTCGGCGTCACGTTTTGGTAAGGCGCACCGTACATGGTGAGGTGGACTGCTGTACCCGGAAGGCCTCCGTCGACACCTTCACGTACAAATTTTTTCAACCAAGCCATTGGACTCTTTAGATGTCCGACAACCATCTTTCCTCCAAAACGCTCGTTGACCGAACTGATGTTTTCAGAGAGCCGATTGTCCTCGTCACCAGAAAAAAGAAATTTATTGGCGCCTAAGGCTCGAGCAACCAACGCAAGATGTGTTGTAATTCTCGGGTCACGTCCAAGCCGATATCCGAGACGCAAGATGATAACATCGTTATCGGCCATGTCAACGCCTCGCGTGTTGTGTTCATGAAGGGAGAGGGTGTTATTCAGTTGTTGAAGTTTCTTCATGTTCATTTGGAGGTGTAAGCACAATGTCTTCGTTCGCTTCAAGGAAGCGACGTAGCCAAAGGAGAAGATACGCATCAACGATCAAGTGACCTCCAAACACGGTTCCAGCACCCACCAATGCCAGTCGTGCACTGCGCCACAAACCGGTTTCGACTTCAAGTGCGTCTGACATGAAGGCGGTAACGACTGGCTCTCCTACATACAGCAGTACCATGATAATCATCACACCAGATATAAGCGATGGAACGAGCGACCCCATTTCACGACCAAAGTCACCAAATACCGAGTGAAGGAATGCAAGCGCCATGACGGCAAGTGCAACTTCGTTGAAATTTAGAGCAAAGAATTTCGAAACACCCACATCCAAGTTGTCGGATGATGCGTTGCTGATCAACAGCCACCAAAACAACCCTGAGACCGTAACAATACCTGCACCCAGTTTCGCTCGACTCGAAAGCATGTTGAAGATTGCAGGTTTATCGTAAATGTTCAATCGCAGTGCAACACGTTCTGCGAGTTCAAGCGATGCCTCACTGACGCCGAGGTCAGCCGATGACGGGTTGGAACCACTCGTTGAATGGTCGCCTTCGTTCTCCGACATGCAAAACCCTTGAGCATGAGGCCTTATCAATTCATCCTTGCTGCACCTGCTCATGGGTGATGCATTTGCACCTTTTTCGTTCCGCCGTGATTTATCTCAAACAGGACTTATGGGGATCTTGAACGTTACTCCTGATTCTTTTCATCCTGCTTCGCGTCAAAACAGCCTACATGAAGCAATACAATGTGGTCAAAGGATGATTGCAGAAGGTGCAGAAATCATCGATATAGGCGGAGAAAGCACACGTCCAGGTTCAGACAACGTCTCTATAGAAGAAGAGCTTAATCGCGTAATACCTGTTATTTCAGGTCTTCGGGACGCATCTCCCTCCGTTCAAATATCCGTAGACACACGCCACCATGAAGTCGCAAGAGCTGCTTTAGATGCTGGTGCAAACATCATCAACGATGTATCTGGATTGCGATCTGAACACATGTTCGATTTGGTGCTGGAGCGAAAGGCTCCTGTCTGCATCATGCATATGCTAGGAGAGCCAAAGACGATGCAAAACAATCCCTCGTACAAAAATGTCGTCGAAGAGGTCTCAAACCAACTTCTCGATACTGCGCAGCAACTTGTTGATGCGGGACATGACTCCAGAACCATTTGTCTCGATCCAGGAATTGGATTTGGAAAATCGTTGCACCACAACCTCGATTTGCTTAAAAGCTGGAACATGCTTCGTGGTGAGCATGATTTTTCCGTACTTTGGGGTGTTTCCCGAAAATCCATGATTGGCCAAATTACAGGCCACTCCTCAACAGACGATCGTTTGTTTGGCACACTTGGCCTCGCCGCTTACGCAAATATGGTTGGTGTTGATTGGTTGAGAGTTCACGATGTGCAAGCACATACCGACGTACTTCAGGTACTGCGAGCCTTAGATTAGGTCACGCCTCCACCGATGAATCCCGCAGCTGCAAACCACGCGCCAAGCATACTCCCGAGGTTGGTAAGAGCGGTTACCAAGAGGACACGTCCAGCACGATTGCTCCAAAATCCCCCAACGGATGTACCTTTGAGGAACAATTGCAAATCCTCTGCAGTCGGTTCTGATATACGCAATTGAACATATCCTGCAAACCAGCCCGCAGCGAGTGCCGGATTCAACGAGGTAATTGGGCTTGCAGCAGCAGCTGTTAGGATGGCTAGCGGGTGGCCGCGAGCAAGAATGCAGCCAATTGCGGCGAATATTGCGTTGAAGAGTGTCCAAACAGTAAGCATTTTCACGATATCAACGTCATCGTTGTTGAGCAAGGCAAAGCCAACCAATCCCATAACGATCATTGGAATTGCAAACGGTAGTAGTCTCCCGAACATTCCTTTTTTCGGCACGGTAGAGATTTCATTGAATTCATCGGTCGCAAGCGGTGTGTAAGGTGTGAGTGTTTTTTGAATTCCTTGAAGATGACCTGCGCCAACAACGACGAGCATTTTTTCATTGGTTTTTGCTTGCATAATTTTCTCAGCGATGTACCGATCTCGCTCGTCGATCAACGCTTCGCCGGCTCCTGGTGAGAATTGTTTGAGTTCCTGCATCATGGAAGAAAGGAGGTCTGAATCGGAGAGCAATTCATCCAAATCAATCTCTTCCTCCGCTTCTTCATCTTCCGCAAAAAGAGAAAAAAGCAAACGAAAACGTTCTCTCCAACGCATTTTCTTCCATGCTCTGCGCATCGTAACTTGAATGTCTCTGTCAACTAAAGCGACGTCAAGCCCCGCTTCTTTTGCCGCCTCTACGGCCGCGAGCAATTCTGCACCTGGCTCTTGCCCTTCCAACAAACCCATCCGACGTTGTTCAGCACTCAACATGGCTTGGATGAGGACCATTGGCGCCTTTCCTTCTTTAATGACGCGGCGCAGCCCTTCTTTGTCCAAACGTCGACCTTCGACCAGTGCATCATGTCGAGTTTGACACAACTCTACGCCCACAACTTTTGGCTTGTAGGTTTCAATTTGTTCTCGAACAGCCTCAACTGAGGCCGTTGCAACATGCGCAGTACCCAAGAGTCGTAGTGTGGGAGTGATGTCAATGAAAGGTGCAGTACTCATTCAGTTTCCTCCTCAATAGAAAACAACGCTTCCATTCTCTGAGAGAAGGTCGTCAGTATCTTATCTTGTTGTTCATCACTCGGGTGTGAATCTTCATAACCAAGCGTAGGCAGTTGAATCTGTCCTCCTGCCATTCCTCGATGGCCACCAGCTTGGCCGTCTGGGAATTCTTTTGAAAGCACGAGTCCAATGTGCAGATTTTCTCGTCGACTTCGTGCGGATAGCAAGACACGATTTCTCTGAATACCGTAAACAAGAACAACATCCGTGTTTGAAGTTGCAAACAAAAAGTCCGCAACTTGTGCTAAGTCATCGCGATGAATGAGATTCATTATAGGTGCGAGCACAAGTCCGTTTTTTTGAACCATCGTTGAGAGTGCTTGTCGAAAGGATTGCAAAGTCTCAGGAGTGCGTAGTGGTGCTTGTATGGACTGGAGCAATTCATCATCAACCCATGTATTGAGCCACATCAGTGCTCGAAGGTCCACTTGATTAAACGCCCGAGTAAACGATAGCGTATCTGTACGGAGTCCAAAGGATAATGCAGTCGCCAATCTTGGTGTCATCTCTAACGTCATGCTCATGAGGAGGTTGGCAATCAGTGAAGATGTTGCTGAGTACTCTGGACGAAGAAAAGCGACATCAGCAGAAACGGTCTTCTCTGAGGCATGATGATCGATGATGATGTGTGGTACACAATCTGCCGGTAGAATGTTGTTTGCTCCAGGCTGATGAAAATCGACTGTAATAATGCATTCAGCTTCGGATAAAACGTCATCCAATTCCCAGTCCAGTATGATTCTTCGAAGCGGAATTTCCAACAAACGTACCATGGCTTGATTTTGTTGATGCTCAATCAATCCGCCGTGGTAGATTGTCGGTTGATGCCCCAAGTGGGTTACGAGTTCGTGCATGGCCAACGCTGATGAGAGAGCGTCTGGATCTGGATTGTCGTGGCAAAAAATGGCAACTTTTGAATCCGTAGGTAGATGACGTATGTACGACTCGAGTACCGTTGCTCCTGCATGGCGCTCCCACGAGCGAACCTTTTCTTTGAATGCTGCTGATATGAGGTCCTGAACATCGATTTGATCGAGGTTTTCTATGTGTTCACCCGACAATTCTTCACTCAGAATTGGTGCATCTGGCCACCGTTTTCTTATCTCAGTTAGTATATTCTCACCTTCAAGAACATCCGTGTCAACAAGAATGACTGCTGTCGGTTTGTGACCGCCATCAGGCAATTCTGATGGGGCCATGGGTGTTGGTAGTGGAAGAATTTCGCAGTCGCCAAGATCCTCTGATATTTCCAGTTTTGAAGCAAGCCCAATCAATCGAGTTGGTCTTCGCTTTGAGCACCAATGTGCCAAACCAACAGCAATTGGGCTGTGTCCGAGTACCAAGAACATAGGATGCTCCTCAGGTTGAAATTTTGCGTGTTAGACTTGAAACTTCGTATTCAAAACGAAATCTGGACATTTTCACGTTGAACGCCCTCAACAACGAACAAATCTTTTCTCACACATCCCTTAATGGAAGCAACAAAGTTGGTTGGAATCATTTGTATTGCCGAATTGAAATTCGTTGAAGAAGCGTTGTAAAATTCACGTCGATCTGCAAGTTGGTTCTCCAATGCCACCAGTTGGTTTTGGAGGTTCACAAACGAAGAGTCCGCTTTCAAATCAGGGTACTGCTCAGCAACCATGTTGATGCGAGGGATGAGGCCTGCGAGCATTCCCTCAGCGGCACCAACGCCCTTAACATCTCCTTGTGCCAAACATCCAGCAGCCGTTTGCCGAGCCTGAGCAAATTGTTCAAAAATCTCTCTTTCATGCTCTGCATAACCTTTGACTATGTTGACAAGGTTGGGAATCATATCGTATCTCTGTTTGAGTATGACATCAATATCTGCCCACGATTTCTTTGCATTTTCATCCAAGCGCACCAAACGGTTCCAGGTGCTGAAAAACCAAATAAGAAAGACAAAGAAAAGAAATCCACCGACAATAAGACCAATCATGAGTGCGTCCATACAGATTCCTTGTGTTCAAGACTTATCAATTTATACTACAAACTACGTTGATATGATATGCTGGGTTTGAATGCATTCAATATGGACGCCACTACCGTTGCCCTAGTGTTTCTCGGAAGTGGTTGCATTGGCTTCTTGTTCGCTCCTCTTGGACTTGGTGGTGGTCTTCTTTTTGCTCCATTGCTGCACTACGGTCTGGGTTGGGACATTGATGGCGCGCTGCTGATCGTTTCACTCGGACTGTCGGCAACGGTTGCATGGGGTTCTGGATTGCGCCATCGTAAAGAAGGTCTTTTTTCGGACCGGCGTTTCAAACAAAGTTTGAGGACTGCACTTCCAGGGGCATTCCTCGGCGTTGTCGCTGTTGCGTCACTTGGAGGTTCATTCGATCTAATCTTCAAAGGGTTGAGTTTAATGTTCGTAACTTGGGCAATTCTCAAAACACTCCGGTCCAACAAAAAATCACCTGAAACTGAAAACAATTCAAGCATGTTTCCAATGAGCCTTGGCGTGGGTTCGGGGGGTTTTCTCTCATCCGTGCTTGCAATTGGAGCAGGAGCAATCTACGTTCCAGTATTGAGGGTATACGGAGGTCTCGAATCAAGGAAGGCGATTGGGACCAGTCTTCACATCATGATGGTTGTTCTGCCCATTTCGATTTTAACACATTTTGTTGCACTTGATTCAAGTCAAATGGATTTGTTGTCCTCCAATCTCTTGCTTGTCCTTTGCTTACCGCTGATCGTTGTTTTCGCAGCAAATCTTGGGGCTCGCTTTGGAATTGGAAAGATGTCAGAACAACGCATCATGCATCTCTTTGTTGCAGTTCTTTTCGTCATTGGCATCCGGTATGCATTCGACCTCTCGTCGAGCATATCGTGAATCAGCAAGCATCGAATGCTTCAATGATGTACTCCGTAATTGGATTGGTCCAAGCCAGCTCCTCTACCCCGTCTTTACCTTGCAAAGCATAAGATCGAACAACGTCTCGAACTCGGACGTTTCCTTCAGATGATCGGGCAAGAATCGTCGCAGCCTTAATCGGTTTCCCAGTACCGTGAGGATCGTATACGGTATCCAGTGCTTCTTCAAGGAACCAATCTGCTTTCCCGCCGGGTTCGCCTTCATAGGTCTTCGTTGGACGTTTCGCACCAAACATGCCGCCAGACTTTGGTTTGGTTTTTGGTTTCGATTGCGTTTTCTTAGGTTTTGATTTCGATGTTGATTTTGATTTAGCGGAAGAACCTGCTTTAGCACTTGATTTGAATTCTTTTTCAAGTTCTGCCCGAATTTCAGATTCCAATTTTTCTCGAAGAGAATCTTCGTTACCTTCCGCCGCTGTTTTAGCGGCCCTTGAAACAGCATCGTCTCGTTCATCTTTCAACGCCTGTATGACGTTTACGTAGTGACTTGCAACTTCAATAAGCGCAGTTTCCATTGCCGCCTCCATTTGCATTGAAACCACGTCTGAAGAGGATTCTCTCCATTTTCTCCATTGAAGCATGGTGTTGTTGTGGATGTCAGAGCCACATTTTGGGCAGAAACTTCTCTTTGGTGGTTTGAGCACAGGTATTGCCCGCATTGCGTCTGGGTCGATTCCTTCGTGTTCCCCGCTTGCGACATCGTGAATGTGCGTTGATGCATCCATACCGTGATCCATAGCCTCCCTGAACATACCGTCGGACATGTCCAAAGTTCCCGCTTTGATCATATCCCATCCAGTTGTTCCTCTTACGACTGCCCGGACGGCGGCGCTGGCGGCGGGTGATTGACCAAATTCGTGTTTTTTTAACGGAGAGAGGTCTTCACCGGCTCCCTCAAAGGCTTGACCAATGTCAAAGTTCTCACCGTCATCGGCTGCGGCTGCGATACCCATCGAAATTGGATTTGCTCCTTCTTCAACACGCGCAATCATGTCGAATTTTTCCGCCATTGAGAGGTCCTCTCGATGGCGAATGACGTCCTTAATTTGGTTTAGGTCATGACCGGTTGAGGTGATGGGGCCCTGAACAGCCAAATCATGTCCGCACGACAGACAGAATTTTGCTGCAGCCTCCACTCCAGCTTCACAAACCGGACAATAGACCCCTGCCATGGTTGCGAGATGCTTCAACCTCTTTTCAACTCTTAGGGTCGATGGGTTGCAAAATTAGGATTCTTTCTTCGCTTGTATGCAAGCGTCAAGAAGGCTCAATATTGAATCTCTGTCCAATTCAACTAAAATGGTCGGTAGACGCGGTCCACGTTCCCTACCCATGATGCACAAATACAACGCCCTGTAAACGCTCCTTGGAGCAATCTCGTTGTTGGACGCAGCGCTTGAAATTGCAGATTGAATCTCTTTTACTGTCCATTCACAGGTTCTTAGCGATGCGGTCAGGTCCGGTAAGACCTTCATGTTCTGATCATCCAACAAACCGATGGCATCTGAATCTGGTTGTTCAAGGATGGTGATTCGAAGTTCGTCTGGAAAATGTTTCGATTGAATCCATGTCCGCATACGTTGAAGACGATCGGTCATGGCTTGCGAAACGCTTTCGCTCAATCCTAAGGATTCCCAAACATCCTCGTCTTTGGATTTGGTCTGTGCCAGCAAAGCGAGGTGACGGAATGTGACCAGTGATGCTTCCTCTTTTTCTGAGATACACGAGAGCTCGACGGCTGTTTTTGCATCCTCGATGGCAACAATCTGTCTCCGACTAAGCCCTTCCTTTTCCATTTCGAGTGAAAAATCTCTGGCGGTGGTTCGCTCAAACTCATCGGCTAAATTTACAAGACCCATGCCCGTGTCAAATTCAATCGCTTTGTTGGGTTTTGTTGATGCTACGAGATAGCGGAGGATCTCCGGTGGAACGAGCGACAATGCTTCCAGTGGACCAATGGTGTTCCCCGAAGAAGAAGACATTGCACCTTTTCCACGCAAACTAATCCATTCGTACGTCAAGTCGAGAGGGGCTTTGACACCAAACAATTCGACAATTTCTTTTCCAGTGTCAAACGAACCACCGGCTGCACCGTGGTCTTTTCCGAAAGGCTCCATCGTAACACCAATCCACGCCCATTTTGCTGGCCAATCGACTCGCCAAGGAAGTTTTCCTTCTCCTTTCGTGACATCGCTTGTTCCCAGCCTCCCCTCGGAGTCGGTCCAATGCACCAAAGGATCTTCCCATCCATTCACGCGTATTCCATCAATTGATCCGTTTGAATCAATCGGGTTCCAAGGAAACCAATCATCAGCGAGTTGGCGACCCGATACGCGTTCGATAATCTCACGAATTTTGTCAGCATTGTTGCAGGCCTGTCGGGCGGTTTCAGCAAATTCACCGTTCGCATACGAATCAAAGTTATCGATAAATCGGGGATGAACATCGATTTGAGTGAGCGCTTCTTTGAACGGTTCAAGAAAGTGGTCTGCGTACGAAACTCCATTGGAAAAACGTTCCAAATCGGGCATTCCAAATTCGTTTGGAGGAGGTATTTGTTTGAGTTGGTGGCCAATGTATGCAGAGTAGGAATCATCCAAGAAGGAGTACACCTTTCGCAACGGGTCGGCGCTATCGACGATGAAAACAAATTCAACATCCAACCCTGCTTTTTTGGCTGCTTTTGAAATCATGTCTCCTGTGAGAATCTCACGGAGATGACCAATGTGGAATTCTCCACTGGGCGTAATTCCCGTCGATACAATGTGCTTTTTACCTCGCTCGGCCAGACGCTGTGCAACAACATCTGACCAATGCATGCCTACACCTCAAACAGGGACCGCTCGAATCAAACCGCGGAGGGGAACATCATCCACTTCGTTTCGAGCCGTTTTGTTGACAAGGACAAGGGCAAGAACAACCTCTCCGCCAAGGGATCGTATTGCTGATATGGTCTGGCTCATCGTCACTCCGCTCGACAAAACATCATCAATGATGACGACTTTTTTTCCACCCCCAACTTGACCGTATTTGTTGGAAAGTGCCCCCGAGCCCGGCTCACCTTCGACGTTGCGATGAATGGCAACTTCGACGTCTAGAGATTGAGCAACTTCATGGGCAAATGCGATTCCATTGATGGATATGCCGACAACTGTATCGACTTCATCGATTTCTTCAAGAACGACGTCTGCCATTATCTCACCGATGGCTGTAATCCGAGCCGGGCGGACACCAATCGTTCTCCAGCCAACACGAACGTCCGTTGGTCGCTCAGAATTTGAATCGGTTAGGAGCCACTGAATTGTGTCTTGAGAGAGCGACAACTCATCCGCAATTTGTTGCGAATTCAATCCATCTTTTCGCAGATTCTTAGCGATGGTCTTTAGTTCCTCAATGCCCAAAGTCATGTTATCGTGTTGGGCGAACACACGAACCTCCATGAAGGCTTTGCATATTTTTCATCAAAGACTTGAAGAGAAAGGGGTGTCAGGAGGTATCATGAGCGACTTTGATTATGAGACACTTCTTAATCGGGCCCGCGACAACATCCCTGAAGATATTTCATCCAGGGCCCGTTGGCGACTACCGGAGCCACAAATCATGATTGAAGGATCAAACACCATATTGAGGAATTTCACAGAAGTTGTCGCAATGATGGACCGCGATGACAATCATGTGTACCAATACATCCTCAATGAACTTGGAACTTCTGGATCTCGAGACGGACCACGAGCTCGTTTCAAGGGGCGAATTCCGCCCAAGCGATTGAAGAAGGCAATCGTTGGATATGTGAACACTTACATCAAATGCATTCAATGTGGTGCTCCCGATACACACTTCATGAAGGAAGACAGGACCACACTCCTGAAGTGCCAAGCATGCGGTGCTACACGACCGGTAAAACTCTAGGGTCAACCTTGTTTTCCAAGAGCGTATGAGTATCTTTTCGTGCCCCTTCGACTAATGTAAGTTTGTGGTTACTTCACTGAAATGGGGTTTTCGTACAGTCGGTATCGATTGAGGGTAACCCGCTTTCAAGAAACCAATAATTTCTTCTTTTTCAGGGTCAATTCCAAGGTGTTGGTAGGTTTGTTCTTCACGTGTAATCGAACCCGTAGACCACATTGAACCGACACCGTTTGCCCAAAACGACAGCACCATGTTGTGAAGTGCACACACCGTCGCAGCATAGTCTTCCTTTTCTCGAAACAGATCGCTTGGATTTCGTTTTGATGTGATTGCGAAAAGGACTGGAACATGAAGGATTTTTTCAACAGCTCGTTGCAAGTCCTCTTCCAAGCGCTGCGATCCTTTTTTTCTCGATTTGATTTCTGCCAGTCGCTTGACGTCAGGAAGCAAAGAGATTCGTGCTTTTTCTCCAATGGAGTAGAATTTCCAGGGGTGCGTATGTTTGTGGCATGGAGCAGCCGCCGCGGCCTCAAGTGCTTGGTCGATAACGTCGGCAGAGACATCTTCATCCGTGAATTTGTAGATGGTCCTGCGTGAAACCAAGTGCTGCTGGAACGTTGTCATCACAACACCACTAAACGTCGCTTATTTTGGTTGCAAGTACGAAGTCTGCATCCGTCAAACCGTCAACATCGTGCGTCCAAATGATAACTTTGACTCGACCCCAGCCCAATTCAAAATTTGCATGATGGTTTTCTTGCTCACAAACTTCACCGGCTGAGTTGACAAAACCAAGCGCTCCAAGAAAATCGTCAAACAAGAATGTAGCTTCTATGTGATGATCTTCAATCAATTTCCATTCGTGTTTTGTGCAAATCTGGGCCAAAAGAGGCTTCATTTGTTCTGGATTCAATCGAGTCCTTTGTGCAGGAGAAGCGGTATTTTCGCTATCAAAGTCGGACAATTCTTCACCCCCAAAGATGAGCATCGTCGTTCCCAGCGGTTTCTTTCTCAACCTTTTCATGGAGCGTTGAACGTCGTTTCATGTCCTCGCGCTCGAAGGCAAGGAGTTCTTTATCGTCGATGTAGGCAGGTCTCATATGGGCTACGAGGACGATTTGAACGATGGTATCACGTGCTATGAAACGCTGTACGCCATCGCCATCGAGAATTTCAAGACTGGTTTTACCTGAGGAGATAAGACGGCCGCGAACCCAAGGCTCAGCATCCGGTAACAAAGCCCTAGCATCGATGAGTATTTCGACCAAATCATCCCGACGTAGACCGTTTCGTCGTTCAAGAAGGTCTCCATGAAGGACGCCTTGGAGGTCTTCAAGAGATGGTGAACCCAAGTCGTTCCACAGTCCAATGGCCCATTCAGGAAGTTCAAACGTATTCGATTTCTTCGCCATGGTATACCGTGGTTGGCAACCCTACATAACCATGTGCAATTTCTTTTTTTAATCAAAGAACGAGGTGATGGGTTCTTGAAGGGTCGGCTCCCCCACGTGGATTGGGGATTGCATGAAAGTCACGTGGCGGCAGTTGCCAACGGTCCTTTTTGAAGATGAAGTTCTCGATAAGGCGTTTTCCCGTGCAAGAAAGGCAGCCGATCGAGTCGACGATCCCAATCGAGTCTTTCGAACACGAAAACAACTCACTCGGATGGTACAAACCGCTGCGGACATTATACACACGGTTCTCATTGAGACGGTTCAAACATGGCCTTCACTCGATCAATCTCCGCAATTTGATGTTGCAATGATTGAAGCATGTGTGGGGACTGATGACTACCGCCATCATCTCTCCATGCTCCAGTGGGGTGCTTCACAAGTTCAAAGAATTGCAACACAAAACAATCGGAAAATCGTCCGCACTGCTCGAATTGAATTGATGCATGAAGCCCGAAGAGAAGCATACGGTCGAATAGGTTCCATCATGGGTCGAGTCGGCCCCTCACTGAAATGGCTCAACGAATCTCGAGAGATACTAAAAGCACTTCCACAAATCGACAACAGCCTGCCAGTCATCGTTGTTTGTGGCGCACCTAACGTAGGAAAGTCGGCATTCATCAGTGCTTTATCATCTGGAAATATGGAAGTCAATCATTATCCGTTCACAACCAAACAGATACACATCGGCCACTTCACCCACCGTCGATTGTCTCATCAAATGGTTGACACACCAGGATTGCTCGACCGGCCGATGGATGAACGTAACTCAATTGAATTGCAGGCCATCGCAGCTTTGGAGCATGTTGGTAGTTTGGTGTTGTTCCTGATCGACCCTACCGATACATGCGGCATGTCTTGGGAAGATCAAATGAGTTTGTTGGAAGATGTTGAGCGCCTTTTACCGGGTACTGAATTGCTCGTGGTCAGCTCAAAGGCAGATGCATTGAATCCACTCCCTGAGGATTGGGAGTTGGTCAAAGAATCCGAAGAACGCTGGAGAGAACACGGTTCGCAAGGTGAGCCGAAGTTGCCGTTGCTTTACGATGACGAAGGACGTCCAACAATGAGTGCATTGGAAAACGTTGGCCTTGATGCGTTGCGGCTGGAGGTTGTTCGAAAGGTCAAAGCATCGCAAATTGTTGACCCATTAACGTTACCTGAGGGTTGGCATCGCTCTCGGTAGATTTACATCAATTGAGCGAGAATCGGTAACACCGTCAAAAAGGCAAAGATACCGAAGAAAACCAGCATCCAACGACGCAATCGTTCTTTATTTTTCTCATCTTTATCGTATTTTTTTATGCAGTCCTCATCCTTGCAAACACGATCTTCAGCTTTTGAGGATATGTCGATTCCACAGACACGACAGTGTTTGTGGCTTGGCGAATGAGCAGCCGCTCGGGAACGCTTGGGCATGTTCTTGACTTTCTGCTTCACGGCTGATGCATCGACCATCGAATCACTCCGGATGAACCAAGGTTCCTTCAAACGGTCGTCCCTCTACAGCATCTTCAATTCGTCGGATGTCTCGGCCGTCAAGAACGCCAATTTTCAACCCACATTCAATGGCCAGATTTACTGCGATTGGATCAACCGCAGCACTTTGTCCAGGGCCCATCGCTTCCTTGCCTGTGATTTCTTGCAGCTCGTTCAGCGATAGGACTTCAAGAGGTTCAGCATCAGGATTGGTTCGTGGATCTGCAGTGTAAACATGAGATACGTTGGTCGCTATGATGACATGCGCAGCACCTGCATCTCGTGCAAAGGCAACGCTAACAGCATCCGTCGTGTGTCCAGGAGTGGTGCCTCCCATCACTACAATGTCAAATTCATTCAACATCTGGGCCGCCAACTCGGTTGTTGTTGGAATCTCTTGTGAGACCTTGCAACCAATGTCTGAAAGCATGCTTTGTAGAACGGTCGCATTCAGTCGCGTTGCTGCAATCCCAATTTCATCGAGCTTGTATCGATCCGTAAGAACATGACTTGCGAGTTGTATGCCTTCACGCGCAGGTTTACCGCCTCCAACCACAAATCCGAGTTTCCTTCCGTTTCCCTCAAGATGAACGATTGTTTGACGAAGTTGGCCAAGCCATGTTTTGACATCATGATCGCCATAGAATAGAGAGCCGCCAAGTGCAACGATGATGGGCGCGACCATAGAAACGCCTCGTCAAGGCGTTTCTTATGGCTTGTCCTACGAAATTCAAGGAGAGAGTTGAAAACCCTCGGTCCGACACGAACAGACGGGGGGTACAGCAGTGTCGGACGATGGTGAACTTGCAACACGTCGGCTTCGCCTCAAACTTGCTCTTGAAGACCTTCGTGAAATGAAGGGTTACGGGACAGAGTTGGTCACCGTAATCATCCCTCCAGACCGACAAATAAGCGATGCTCGGTCCTTGTTGCAAAACGAACACGGTCAGGCTGCGAACATCAAATCGAAATCAACCCGAAAGAACGTGCAAGGTGCGATTGAATCAGCAATTTCTTCCCTCTCGCGTTTCAAGACTGCAGGGGAGAGGGGTATTGCGTTGTTCACGGGCGCAATCATTGTAGGCAACAACAAAACACGTCAGACGACGGTTGTAATCGACGATCCTCCTCAGGAACTTCTTTCCTTTCGCTATCGTTGCGATTCAACCTTTGAACTGACACAACTTGAAGATATGTTGGTCGATAAGAGGTCCTACGGGCTTTTTGTTATCGACCGCTCAGAAGCAGCATACGGTATCGCATCTGGGAAACGCATTCACGTTCAAGAGCATCTCGTATCCAACATCATGGGAAAGCACAGGCAAGGCGGTCAGTCTGCACAGCGTTTCGAACGGCTGATTGAAGAGGCGGCGCACAATTTCTTCAAGCGAGCAACGGAACATGCATGTTCGTATTGGTTGCCGAATTTGGAAAACATTCAAGCCATCATTATCGGAGGTCCAGGAGCGACAAAGGACTACGTCGTTAGAAACGAATACTTCCATCATGAAATTGCCAAGAGGATTGCTAAAACGCATTTTGACGTCGGATATTCGAATGAATCTGGCGTACGAGAACTCGTGGACAATGCAGGGGCGTTGATGGGGGAAATTGAATTGGACGCGGAGCGCCAAATCATGAATCGATTTCTGGCAGAATTGGTCAAGCCGCAGCCACGTGCTGCATACGGTGAAGTCATGCTACGTCAGGCCCTCGATCAGGGGGCTGTGGACACGCTCCTCATTTCTGAAAGTATGAGAAAGATCTCGGTTGAAATCGAGTGCAACCAATGCAAACACACCTGGGTCGTGTCAATTTCTCGAACAGATGAACTTCCATCTTGCCCCACATGCGGAGTAGGTAATGACTCACATAAGGAATTATCAAACACATCGTTAATCGATGTTCTCAGTGAAATGGCTGCAAAATCGAACAGTGATATTTCATTCATCTCAACAGATACAGAAGAAGGAGCTCAACTTGCACACGGTTTTGGGGGCCTTGCTGCGATTCTACGTTACCCAATGATGTGAGGTGTCAACATGAGATTGCTCCAGGAAATAATTTCTTCTCATTTAGAGAATCTGCTCGCCCAAAAAGGCATCGAAAAGGCAGCATGGACGAGTATGCTTCAATCCAGCCGAGAATCAAGCCAAGGCGATATAACATTGCCCTGTTTCTCTTTTGCTTCAACATTCAAGATGGCTCCAAAAGAAATTGCAGAACATCTGGCCTCTTCATTCCCTCGACTCGATGCGCTATTGAGCGTCGATGCAGTGAACGGATATCTGAACTTTAGAGCCCATCCTGAATGGATGGCGAAAACGGTTCTTTCTCAAAAAATACGCATTGGTGATGCACTGAGGAATTCCAGGAGAACCGGAGAGCGCGTCCTAATAGAGCACACCTCAGCCAACCCAAACGGTCCTTTCCATGTCGGTCGTGCTCGTAATGCAATCCTTGGTGACACACTTGTTCGACTGCATCGTCTTCACGGCAATGACGTTCGTGCAGAATATTACGTCGACGACATGGGAAAGCAAGTAGGAGTGCTTGCATGGGCGCTTGAACACCTCAGTGAGGAGGACGTGAACGAATTGCTCTCTGACCGCGAACAACCTTCGCAGCGTTGGGTTGACAAAGCCGATCATCAACGCGTAAGGTGGTACCAAGCTGCTCAAAAATTGCGTAAGGATGCCGATGAGGAGAAGAAGGCTGAAATTGAAACTCAAATTTCCAAACTCGTTCATGCAAGTGAACACGGTGATGTGAACGTCCTCACGTCTTTTGAATCCGCATACAAACCTGTCCTCGATGGTATGCTGGCGACCCTTTCACGACTCGGCATCTCCTTTGACACGTTTACAAAGGAGTCGACTTTTGTTGTTGATGGTTCGGTTGCAAAGTTGATGAGAACGCTGGATGCACTGCCCATTGCAGATACTGCCGAAAACGGGGCAGGGTTCCTCGACCTCGGCCAAAGGGGGTTGAAAGGAAAAACCGAATTCTTCTATAGAAGAGGAGATGGCTCGAGTCTTTATGCAACCAGAGACGTTGCTTATCACAAATGGAAGTGGAGCCAATCAACGCGTCTAATCAACGTATTGGGCGAAGATCACAAACTGCAAGCCAAACAGGTTGGTTTGACACTCGAAGAATTAAATCAACAACGACCAGAGGTTTTGTTTTACTCGTTCATCAAGCTACCAGAAGGAAAAATGAGCACCCGTCAAGGCAACGTTGTGTTCATGGACGATTTGCTTGAAGAGGCCCATGCCCAAGCAGCAGATGTTGTCCTTCAATTGCGCCCCGAGTATGATGAACACAAGATTGCAAAGATTGCTGAGGCTGTGGCTACTGCTGCTGTGCGATTTAACATAGTCAAGGTTAGTCCCGAGAAAGGATTCACATTCCGCTGGGAAGAGGCTCTGGCATTTGAGGCCGGATCGGCACCTTTCATCATGTACGCTCACACTCGAGCCTGTTCAATCGCAAGAAAGGCTGACGGCCTTGCCGAGTCTTCCAACCAACTTCCAACCGTTAGTGAAATGCCTGAAGGACTGGTTGAATTGCTTCGAACGATTTGCAAACACAACGATGTTCTTGAACGATCGGTTCGAGAGCAAAAACCCCATCTTTTTGCTCTTCATATGCTTGATCTGGCGACGGCTTACAACGGCTTTTATCGCGATTGCGCCGTTGTTCAAAACGGTCGAGTGAACGGTTTTGCGTTTTCGATTAGTGAAACTGCACGGGAACTTCTACGCTCTGGATTGGAAGGTTTGGGCATTAACCCAATCGAAGAGATGTAATCATTCACTTACTGGCTGGTCGGGATTGAACAGAGCCTGAGTAACCGAATCAGAGTGCTCATCGGTGGAGGCAAGCACGTCCGATCCGATGGTTCGCAACTCATTGTATGCTTCTTCGATTTCCTTTACCTGCTTCAAAAAGCGAAGCGGTGGCCATCCGCAATCGATGATTTCTGGATCGACCGTACTTTGTTCAATCCATGCAGAACATTGGGATCCATAACATAGCGCCGACAAGTGTTCCAGATCAACCCAAAACGTTCTTCGCTGACAAACCGGGCATATTTTTCCTTCAAGTGTTGCAAGAACGGTCATTCCATCTTCACCAACCACATCAACATCCCATGCCACAATTGTCGCTTGTTGGAGATTCATTTGTTCGCTCTTCCCAAGGAAGGTTTTCATTACCTCCCAAGCGATTTGCTCGGTACTGAAACATCCCATTCCGATAGCGTTTCCATCCATTTCAAGGACGGATGGAACATAAACTCGTTTTGGTGAATCCATGT
>CALBFP010000051.1 GCA_937894115.1 uncultured euryarchaeote | reverse complement strand
GAGAGTACTTCCTCTTCCATGGCACCAATCCATGGTTCTGGCTTGAGGCCAAGGAGCATCGATATGTTGTTCTTGGTTGTGTATCCCATTCGGTTGTGCAACAATCGACCGCTCACAACATCGGAATCGAGTTGCAAATCCTTCCAATCCTTAAATCGGAAATCTTCAATTCGGTAAAGCAATTCTTGTTGTTTCTGTACAAGGACATGCTCGTTGAACACATCAAAAACATCGGTGTATTTCTTAAACGATTTATCGAGAACGAGATTTTGAATCCAGCGATATTCCACAATGTCTCCTTCACCACCGGTAATACGATGTTCGTCAACCTTCAGAATCAATTCTGCGTCTTCTGTTTGAGTAAAGAAGCCAACGGAAATAACATTCCGTGTTTCCAATTCGTGAACGATACGATCAACGGATTTATCGGAGAAGGGGAGCCGTTCGTGCAACATTTCTGTGGTTTTTGGACCCTCAGAACCGAGAATTTCCAATATCTTGACACGAAGGGCCTCATGAGGGTCCCCTACTGGTACAGTTTTCCAACCGGATGGCACCGTTTCATCGAAGTTTGTCGCTATTTCAAAGGACAATCCCTTGGTTTCGTAATCGCGTAAATCCACGACAGATTCGCTGCTACTCGATGCTAAGCAGGCGAGTGTCCCATGAATTTCTGCCATAAACGGATTGAACCATTTCCCATCGATTTCAGGAACACCTGTACCGTTGATTTTAGTTATTTTTCCAGCATTGCATAGTTCATTTACCCATTGGCGAATAATATCTTGATCGATTCCCTCAAGTTTCTCTCGATACAGTGGATTGTGGAACTCTCTGTCCAGTCCGCCGCCATGTTGCATGAGCTCGTACAGTGTCTCTGGAGAGTTAGGGATAGGGGCTTTATCGGCGTAATATTTCTCGAGCTGTTCAGTGGTCATCTCCGTAGCCAGGCTACGGGTTCCCATGAGTCGCCGCAATACTTCAGGGTCGATGTCTTTAACCAAGAACGCACGCGTTTTCATAGACATGAGGTCTTCAAACGCAGACATGTACAGACTCATCCCGAGTCTTGAGGGGATGGTGACCTTTGTGTGAACTATTCTGGCGTCTCCCTCAATGCAAGATTCTAGAAATTGATTCAAACCATAAACATCAATATCTCCAAACAAAACTTCATTTTTTGCCTCTCGCATAAGGAGAGATCCTTCCATGGTTCGATGTCTTGTTAACAAAGCATCGGCTTTTTGCTGAAATTGTTGTGGACTAATTTCCTCCGCACCAACTCGTTTAGGTATAATCATGGAGCGACCTGCTACCTCACGGAAGCGTTTTGAAAATATTTGCGTGTTGATGATGTAACGTTCGATGACCTCGATATGGTTGTTTGATCGAAAAGCATCGTAGAGTTGGCCAGGATTCACGTCTTGTGCAGTACGTAACAACAGTCCGTTTTCATCAAAGGAAAGTTCAATGACACTGATGCCTGAAGATTCTGCTATCCCAGCCATAAAGTATCCAAGTGCTGTGTTGAACGCTCGTCCGCGACAGGTTGTGATCAAATAGGCGGGATGTCCTGTTCCAATGATCTGTTCTATCAAAATGCGATTCGGTTCGGGAACCTGAAATGAGTCAATTGTATGTTCTTCCAAGTGTCTGGCGATTGCATTCGATACTGCATTCGACAAACCGTATGCATCCCGTAATACAATTCGAGGATCTTGCTCCCTGCGAAGTGAAATCATGCAATGTCGAATCAATGAAAGCAAAGCGGATGACAACTCCCGACTTCTTGAGCGGGCTTCACCTGACCATGATGGAACTGTAGGCCGATATCCAGTTACACTTGACACATTCACACGTGTGCCTTGAATGTTCGTAACACGATACGTGGAACCTCCCAATAGAATAACATCTCCTCCACGGAGATTGGATACAAAAGATCCGGACAATTGACCAAGAATGGATCCTTCAGCATTGAACACAAGATAAGAGTTGTCGGGAGCAATTGTCCCGATGTTTGTGTAGTAAATCATTCGAGAATATCCACGTTTGCCGTAAGTATTGTCTTCCCAGTCGATCCATACACGGCGTTCCTCTTCCAACATGTCCAGAACTTCAATAAAATCATCGTATTCAAAATTACGATAGTTCCAAGCGTTTGAAACAATTTCGAATGCTTCATCGATATCGATTTCATTGATAATGACAAGACCGATGAGGAATTGTGCTACAACATCAAGACAATTTTCAGGAAAATCGAGTACGTCCATTTCACCCGATTGTATAGCCGCCTGCAAAGCAGCAAGTTCCAACAAATCATCGACACTGGAGGGCAGCAAACGCGCACGAGGAATACCACCAACATGGTGACCTGCCCGTCCTATTCGTTGCAAAGCGGTTGCAATATCGCCAGGAGATCCCAGCTGAACGACCATGTCAACAGAACCAATATCGATACCCATTTCTAAGGAAGAAGACGTAACGACCGCACGCAAATGGCCCTTCTTCAGTTGTTGTTCAACGTTGAGACGTATTTTTTTGTCCATTGAACCGTGGTGACCAGCAACTAGTTCACCAAGACCAAATTCTGGCCTGCGAAGTCGCTGAACGAGTGTTTCGGTCATTTTTCGAGTGTTGGCAAAAACCAACGTCGTGTTGTGTGCAGATATCAAATCGGCAATGACACGTATGTTTTCATCGAGAATCTTGAGCACGGGTAAGTCGCTAAATTTTTGATGCGGAAGCAAAATGTCAAGGTCGAGCTCTCTCGACCCTGAAACCTTGGCGATGTGCACTTTCTGTCCATCACCACGCGACTCACGATCGTCACTCGCAACCAGATATTCAGCAACGGTTTCTAGAGGTTCCATGGTTGCCGATATCCCAATCCGTTGAACCGGACGTTCCAGTAAAGTGTCAAGATATGCAAGCGTTAGCGCAAGATGAACCCCTCTTTTTGTTGGTACGAGTGAATGCAATTCATCGATAATCATGTATTCAACGTCACTGATAATCGGTTGGAATTTGGGTGATGTGATGGCAATTGCAAGGCTTTCCGGCGTGGTGATGAGAATGTGTGGAGGGTTTCGTAACATTTTCTGCCGTTCCGATTGTGGTGTATCTCCTGTTCGCAATCCAACGCGAACTTCTTGAGCCCTATCGGGTAAGAAACGTTCAGATATTTCATTAAGCGGGCCAATCAAGTTCTTTTGGATATCGTTGGCTAGTGCTTTGATAGGAGAGATGTACACACAATGGATGCGTTTCTCCAAATTGCCGTCCAATGCTTTCCGAACGAGTTGATCAATGATTGTTAGGAATGCTGTGAGTGTCTTTCCAGAACCCGTTGGAGAACAAAGCAAAAGATGCCCACCGTCCATTATGGTTGGAATAGCCAGTTTTTGTGGTCGTGTGAAATCTGGAAATTTCTCTTTGAACCAGTTGCGAACCGGTGGGCATAATTTCTCTAGCAAGACATCAGTATCCGTAGAATGTTCTAGATACGTAATGTCAGGCATATTTTTCACACCAATCTCAGTGGTGTGGAGGCAACGTACGATACATATGATTGTTTCGTTTTTTCTCTGTTGGTATTCTCGCCTTTGGTATGGTGAACAAGCCTGAAATCATCTTCCATACAATTTCGAAAAAACGAGGTACTGTGAGATGTTTTCGATTTCTTATGAAATCATATACCTCATCAAATCAATAATGAAAAATGTCTCGTTCAAATTTAATTTGCATGCAAATCATTCAGAGACGTGCAAACAGAATTATACCGCTTACCAAAGAAATTTTACACAGCAATGAATCCATCTACTTAACTGGTATAATGACAACAGAACCCAATGTTACGTCGGTCAACTTGAAATGCCATCTGTAACAGGGCTAGATGAGGGGATTTCGTGTCCAAGGACGATGCGCGTTTGGAACGATTGCACGGAATGCTGCGTCAACGCGGTGTTCTACTTCCCGCGTTTGATTTGTACGGTGGTGCCAAAGGTCTCTATGATTTTGGACCTGTTGGAGGGAGGCTTCGCTCCAAATTGAATCAGGTCTGGCTTGATCATTGGCTGAGTATGGGCAACGTTGTTGAGATTTCATGTCCAACCGTCACACCATACGAAGTGCTTGAAGCAAGCGGGCATGTTGGTGAATTCTCAGACTACATGACCGTTTGTGGGCAGTGTGATGAAGCATCGAGGGCAGATACCCTGCTTGAACCGCATCATCCGAATCCAGACGCATTGAGTAAAACAGAACTGCAAAAACTTCTCGACAAAGTGAATCCAGAATGCCCTGGATGTGAAACTCAAGAATGGAACACAATCGTTCCTCAGAATCTGATGTTTTCGACAACAATTGGTGCTGGAGCATCAGGACGTAAGGGATTCATGAGGCCTGAAACCGCGCAAGGAATGTTCACGTCGTTTCCAGTCTTGTATCGACATTTCCGAGAACGGCTCCCCTTTGGGGCAGTCCAAGTTGGAAAGGGTTATCGCAATGAAATCTCGCCACGTCAGGGCATGATCCGATTGCGGGAATTCAACATGGCTGAATTGGAATACTTTATCGACCCAGAATCCACTCAATCCTACGACTTTACAACATGGTCAAGCATTGAATTGAATTTGATCGATGGCCAAGGAATTCACCATCAAATGCCGCTTAGTGAAGCGATAGATACTGGACTTGTACGACATGAAACCGTTGGTTATTTCATGGGTAAAACATACGATTTCCTGGTGAGTGTAGGCATTGACCCCATGAGGCTTCGATTCCGTCAGCATTCACCCGATGAAATGGCACACTATGCCTCGGATTGTTGGGATGTAGAAATTGAAGGCTCGTACGGCTGGGTAGAATGTGTTGGAATCGCACACAGAGGGTGTTATGATTTGGAGGCGCATGAGAACGCTACTGGGAAAAAACTGCGTGCACGACGTGATTATTTGGAACCAAAACTTGTTCAAATAGACGGCTGGACGATTGATGGTGGTACTGCAGGTCCTGCATTCAGAGGTGATGCAGGGGAAGTAAAATCCATCGTTGAAGCGTTTGAATCCAACACAGAATTCCCAACAGCGATCGCACTTAGTGACGGCCGTCAACTCACAATCGAGCCTCATCATGTTAAGAGAGTTGAGAAAACGATTAAGCAAACGGGTGAATGGTATATTCCTCATGTTGTAGAACCAGCATTCGGAATCGACCGTATATTGTGGCATATTCTGGACCATGCATACGTGGAGATGGAAAAAGGAGGAGAACCCTATCGTATGCTACAAATCAATAATTCCATTGCTCCGATTGATGTAGCGATTTTCCCGCTGTTTGAAAAAGACGGAATGAAGGATTTGGCGAATGAAATTCACCAACAGTACTGTCGAAAATTTGGCGTGGTATCACTCTATGATGGAAGCGGATCGATAGGGAAACGATACGCTCGAGCAGATGAAATCGGAATACCTCTCTGCATTACAATCGACCATCAAAGCATCGAAGACGGTACCGTTACCGTTCGTCAACGGGATAACGGATCCCAAATCCGTATTGCAATAGATCAACTACCTCTGTTGTAGCCGTAGAACATCTTCAAGAACCGTCGCAATTATGGAAAACCATGAGCGGTGCATCCGATTGGACGGAACGGCATCGCCCCATTTCGGAGCATCAGCTTGAGGGAAACGAAGTCCAACGTCGAAAAATTCGTGAGTGGCTTGATGGATGGGTAAGCGGACAACCAAAGAAAAAAGGAATTCTCTTGGTTGGACCACCAGGTGTAGGAAAAACCACGGTTGCTCGCGCAATAGCAAACGACATGGGTTGGACCGTTATCGAACTAAATGCAAGCGATTCAAGAAATGCCGTGGCCATCCGCAAAGCCGCAACACAATCTTCTAGACATCGTTCTTTGTTCCACGATCCTACAAAACCACAACAGAGAACACTCATTCTTCTGGATGAGGTCGATCATATTGGGGGAGGTTTGCGAGCAGTTAGCGAGGATCGTATTCGTCGCGTCATTGAAGACGATGAAGCAACAAATTTGTCGGGTGATTCTGGAGGAAAAGCAGAATTGTTGCGTTTGTTGGAATCGACAAAGCAGCCCGTCATTCTTGCATGCAATGATGTGATGGGCTTATGGGGTCGTTCCTCATCAACATGGCGGAACACAAAAGATCGCTTCAGTCGACACCTGCAAACAATAACGTTTGAACGGGTATCCGATGAAGCACTTCGACGAATCGCTCGACGCGTTCTGCGTGAGGAAGATGTAGATTACACAAACGATGCTATCGATCGCTTGGTCAATGGCAATCACGGGGATCTGAGAGCGCTTGTGCGCGATTTACAGGTAATAACTTCGGGAGGAATTAAACAACTCGTACCTGAATTCGTTGAAGAACATCTTACTGCAGGTGTTCGAGATATGACAACAGAGGTATTTCCTGGGATGGAGTCCTTGTACCGTGCTCAATCGGCTAACGATGCAATCGCAATTGGACGAAGCATCGACAAACAACCCTCAGATTTGATGAATTGGGTTCATTGGAACAATTCTTCTATTTTTTCGAACGATGTCATGCGTCGAGGTTCAAACGCGCTCATCCTTGCCGATCGTTCCGTAGAGAGCCGCTACCGTGATTTAGCGCATCATTCCTCTTATTGGACCTTGCATCTTTCTGCTCTATCTGCGAGTGTGGCGAACCACCAACCTCTTCCAAACAAATTGTACCCAAGCTATCCCAATTACCTACGTAGAAAAGGTTCCTGGGTACGACCTGCTATCATCACACATCTTGCTGATATATCCAAAACCAGTCGGTCAACGGTCCGTCGGGAGTTTATGCCCTTACTTGGTGTTCTACATCAAGAGAATCAGGTTTTTGGAGACCCTAATCGCTTTGAAATATCGCTCGGACTTGGCCTCAGTGCAGAGGAACACGTCGCTTTGTCCAATCTCCCCGTATCAAGAACGTCGACAAAGGCATTGATTCGAGCCTATGAAAAAGCAGAGCAAGAATGGAAAGATCCCGTTATCGATACTGTTCTTGAAGAATTGAATGAAGTTGTTGAAACTGAAGAGGCTGATGCATCCGAAACCAAGATGGAACGCGACTCAGCGCAGCGGACCTTGTTCTGATTCTTCGTGCGGTTCTCTCGAAATCATTCGCTTTAATCGCGTTAATGCACCACGGGGCGCTTGATCTCTTGATTCAGACCTCCACGTGTGAGGGTGCAGTAAAATAACAGCAGTAAGCAATTCCAAACGACCAAACCACATAAGAATTGAAGTTAACAGCAGAGCACCAGAATTGAGGCCAGCCCATGTCTCTGTAGGTCCGTAGTTGCCAAGTGTAGGTCCAGTGTTGCCAAGACTTGATGCCACCAATGCAAGAATGGATTCAAAATTTTCACCGGGTGCGATGAAGGCCAGTAAGATCGACGCTATTGCAAACAGTCCAATCCACACGAACAGCATTCCAACGATGAGACCAAGTTGTTGATTGCCGACGACTTCACCGTTCATGCGTACGGTTTGTACCTTGCGAGGCTGAGCGATACGAACAAGTTCTCTCATGGCTACTTTGAATGCTAAATTAACGCGCAAGAGTTTCAAACCTCCACTTGTACTACCTGCAGAGGCTCCAACGATCATTAGCACGAACAGAAACAGATGTGTTACTACAGGCCATTGCATGTAATCTGTCGATGTGTATCCCGTTGATGTGCCAATCGAAACCACATGGAACAGCGAATCAATGAATGTATCAGGTGTTGAGTAATCTCTTGTAGCAAAGAGTGCTATGGTGATGAACAAAAACGTTGTTAGAATGTAAACGATATAATTCTTGAATTCCTCATCCTGGGTCGCCTTCTTGAATTCCCCTTCTCTGATGAACCACAGAAGTGTAAAATTGATTCCACCGATAAACATGAAGAGAATGATGATCAATTCAACTGTATAGGATTGATAATGACCTATACTCGCATCGTGAGTCGAGAAACCACCTGTTGGCATCGTAGTAAGCGCATGATTGATTGAATCAAACCAATTCATTCCACCGATGGTTTTCAAAAGGCCCATTTCGAGGAGGGTTAATGCCAGATACAATCCCCACAAAGCCAATGCTGTTTCTTGCAATTTTGGTTTAAGACGTGAGAGTGAAGGTCCCGTTAACTCAGCACGTGCTAAAGCCATACCTCCTCCAATGACTCGTGAAAGAATCATCATACCCAACATAATGATCCCCATGCCACCAAACCATTGAGTAAGTGACCTCCAGAACAACAACCCACGCGGTTGGGTGTTAATGCAATCGGGAGTACTTGGTAAGCAATTAGGGCTCATTGAAGTAGAAATGACGGTTGCACCCGTTGTCGAGAAACCCGACATCGATTCAAACCAAGAATTAACTGCTCCACGTGCAATATCGAGAAATTCTGAACCTTCTGTGAAGGGGCCGTGAAACATTCCTCCAAGCCAGTATGGCAGTGCGCCAATAAACACGGCAAGTGGCCAAACCAATGCAACGGCAGCGAAGGCTTCACGATCACGCAATCGCATGTGGGTGTTTCGTTTCGTCCCGAATCGTAACATCATCAAACCGATGAAGAACGAAAGAGCTGCTGGTATTGAAAACGCTCGTAGGGCCAACTCCCAATCGTCCAAGTATCCTGTAACCAAGACGCAAAACAAGAGTGGAACGGTCAAAGCGACAAGCGTCCATCCAAGTATGAGGTTCAGTACATCAAAACGCATGATTACACCTTGAATCGTTTCTCAAGATCTGTCACCCTATCGGGTCGACAAAAGAGAATAAGGCGATCTCCTTCGACAATGGTCTTTTCTCTTGCAGGGCGCAGTGTTTCCCAAAAGCCGGAAGTAGTCCTACGTTGAATAAAAGCAATCCTTGACCACTCAGGTAACCCTGAATTTCCTATTGTTTTACCTGCAAATTTTGATTGTTTGGATACTGTTTGACTGATTCCAACGATGTCCGGTATGTTGGATAGAATCGCATATGCACCCGAAGCCTTGGTGTGTATATGAGCAAGAATGTTGTCCACTGCAACTCGTTTGATGTCAACTGCGAAGGTGATTCCCATGCGTTGAGTAACCGCTACAAGGTCAGAATCTTGAAGGATCAGTCCCGTTCTCGTAACGCCCATGTCGCTGGCCAACAACGCTGCTGCAATCGAAATGTGATCGTCTTCCAAAGCAGCTACGGCAATGTGGTGTTCTTTGATTCCAATCTCAGTCAAAATATTTCGATCGAGGAAATCCCCATGAATCACATCGAGGTTCGCATGAGCTCCGATATCGGAACCAGAGAGCGCGTTTGCAATGCTGAGATTTCGTTCAATAACCGTTACGTAGGCCCCATTGCGCAACCAATCTTCAGCAATTCGCTTCCCAACGTCGGTTGCTCCTATGATAGCAACGCGAGGCTGTGCTGGGAAATCTATGGATTCATGGCCAAAAGCTGTGAGTATTCGACTGAAAGACTTCAATCCACTGGTAGCTACAGCAATACGATCTTTTGGCATTAACGTGAAATCTTTGTTGGGTACCGTACTGGGCTCTCCATCTCGTTTCACACCGACAATCAGAGGCAAACCACCTTCAATACCTAGGCTTGCTTCAGCCAGTGTTTGATAGATGACATCCTCGGCATCCTTGGTAACGTTCAATTCAATAATGTAGGCTTCATGACCAAACGGAATCACTTCCTCAATAGCAGAAGAACGAAGACCAGTCGCAAGCCGCTGGATTGCGCCATCAACTGGGTCAATCGCATAATCGACGGCTGCCCACCTTGAGAGATGGCCCTCATTGTGCTCTTCAACATAAGCACGTTCTCTGAATCGGCCGATTGAAAGGAGGTTGTGTTGTACAGAGGTGCCGTTCTGGCGCTTGAATTCATCTTCTGCAAGGGAACAGGCAATGAGGTTTCGATCGTCCGAATCGGTTACTGCGACAAACACCGCTGCATCCCCAATTCCTGCCTCCTGCAATGAACTTCGAGACGTAATGTCACCATGGATGACAAGTGCATCAAGAGATTGTGCGTTCTTTACAGCCCTCGAATCTTTGTCAATTAGAACCACGTCCATCGTCTCTGCACGCATAGCACGAGCCAATTCTGAACCTACTCGTCCAGCTCCTCCAATAATTACTCGAATGTTATCACCTCAACTGTATACAGGGAATTTTCCGCCTCCGTAACTAACGGGACCTTCCAATGCGTAAATGCGATCTCGCTCTATATTTTGGCCATCCCTATCAAAGTCAGACGGGTATAGGGGTCGGTAATAGGCATTAATGTAAGTGCCGTCACGATTCGGATCGGGCTGTTCAACCCAATCGATAAGAGCAGATGCCGTATGCAACAGCCACTTGTTGTTGGTCACGTCAACGGATGCTTCAATGTAACAAGTATCCAATTCAATGTTGTTTAATTCGCACCATGAATCTGACATAGGTAGCTGAATATAGCCCCATGCATGCGCTTCCCATTTGGTGTAGGATTTACTCGACAGAATACCAAAGACGTACCAACCAGGTATCTCTTTGGCGCGTAACAGACTTAGGAAAGCATTGGTCTGTTCGTCACAATCACCTTGCCCTGCATCAAGGCATGCAGGACCGCTTAAAGCGGACTCCCCCGATCCGATTTCCGTGTAATAATCGATGTTTTCCTGGATGTAATCAAAGGCAGCTTTTGCGAACGTAAATGCATTTTTGTTGTCTTCCGGAAGGTTTGAATCGATCGCTTCGACAGCGGTCATGACCACTGCCTGAGTTGCATCAATTGCATGATCTTCGCGCCCGTTGTTGTACCATCGTTTCTCAGTGAAGTCATCGGTTCGCTCACCATCACCACGGTTTTCTAGATCATCATACGTTCCGCTGTTTTCTTCAAGAATTCCTGCAGCAAAGCCAGGAATACGGGGGTCGACAACATCAACGTCGGACCACCATGTGTAGGATTTTGTGCTGACTGTGACCAGATATTCGTAGGTTAATTTTTCATTCGGAGCAAGATTGACTTTGACCTTGACGCATGGACCACCAGTACAATATTGGTTTCCACTTGCTGAGGTACCCGGCCACCATATCTCATGACCCCCGGGCGTCACAATAGCCTCGGCATAGGTCCGGATTGCGGTTCTTTCGAGCGGTACGTCGATTGATTGACCATCGATTCGCAACTCGATGGACTGAACGTCTTGGATTTTTTGATTCGGCATCGGATCTGCACCTGTCTCATAGGAGTACAGTGAATTGCTGTTCTCGAGAGCATAAACATCAGGAGATATAGGAAACGTTTCATTGTAGTATTCGTTTTGATCGTTATCCGTATTTTCAAGAGTTGTGATACGGTTGAGAGTATAATCTGCTTCAATATCATAGACCATGTAACCAAGGGTTGGATTCATGATGAATTCCTTGGCCTCGGATATTTTGCCAAGTGTCAGCTCTCTTGCTTGTGGTGAGAGCATGATAAAAGCAATCAGACCGAGCATGATTAGGCTGCGAAACCTGTTTTTACGCCCCTTTAGGATGTTCTTGTTTCGACCTCGATCGGTTTGAACCATTCCCCTTCTACGTGGAGCCGATGTCATTTTGTACGCTTTCGTAGCTGTATACCGTTCTTTCTGCAAATTTATACGGTGATCCATTATCGAATTGCTGGCAAGAACTCTACCGCAGGAATAACAGATGGTGTCGCCATCCAGCGTGGTCGCAGCACAGTACGGGCATGAACCCATACCCAGTTGGTTGAGCAGTCATGGTTTAATGGTTGTGTGAGATGACCGACCAAACCATTGATAGGGAGGGTCTTTGGCCGCGAATTCATTCCTC
>CALBFP010000050.1 GCA_937894115.1 uncultured euryarchaeote | reverse complement strand
ACCGACATCACGCTGGATATCCTCAACCAGTACATCGAGGCTTGGCCCTCGGGAAAGAATGCGGATGGCAGCACCGTTTCGCCTGCGGTGGTGAACTTCGCCCGCAAGCACAGCGGGGACCTGAGTTGGCAGAACCTGATGATGCGCACGGACGCAGCATGGAGCATCATGAACCGCACGGGTTGCCATCACTGCAACGTCCCTGCTGGTGTTCCGTGCCATACCGCTCATATGGGCCCGTTGATCGTTGAGAAGCGAACTTACGACCACATTGAATTGCCGAGGTACCAACCGAAAAAAGAGCACAACACGCTTGCACTTGCTGACCACTTATTGCGTGATTTCGCGAGTATGATGGGTGACCAGTACGTCCTTCCTCAGCGAAACATTTGGAGTGGTGATGTCAACCTCGGTATCCTTTCAGGAAACCTGAAATCCTTTGAGGACGAGCATCTCTCAACCGAATTCAAGGGCAAGAAAGGACGCAAAACCAAACCCATTCTTCCGTTCGCTTGCGAGCATCGATTTGAGGCGGCTTGTCAGCCAAGCGTTGGATGGAAAGAGATGATTCAAGGCCACCTCAGTCCACTGGAACGTGTGGCGAAGACCGGTAAAAAGAGCAAAGGCGGACAGGTCAAGTTGTACCTCAGTGGTAAGGAAACCGAACCGCCCTTCTTGATGCAGAATCTTGTGGCTGATGTCATCAAGCGCGAATACGCCTTGATGCGCTCGGTGCACTGGAAGCGCCTGTCGCTCCCTGACGGACGACCACGCTGGAACGAGCGACTGCTTTGGGAATTCATCACGCCAGCACCCAAGGGAACCATCACCACCCTGCCCTTGGACGCCCCGATTGAAGCCTGGCCGGGCGACGAACGACGCATTCCTCTGCTCAACTTTATTGGTGTTGATTATAAAAAAGAAGAGGGGAAGCGGTTCAACCAGGAAGGCAAGCACATCGCTGCTCGACCGGGTCACCGACTCGTACCTTCCTCGGAGGATTGGCTGTGGACACGGGAAGCCACCGACCGCCCGTTGGAAGGTTTGCTCCCGATCGTCACACCGGATGTTTCCATGGGTGAACTGTTGGACATCGCCGCCATGAACGGCATCGGCGTGGCCGTGGCCATCGACGCCTGGTCGGCCGACGGGCTGCCTGAAACCGACGACATGTTCGGACCTGCCGACACCGATTGGTACATCAGCGGCGACCTCTTTGGCAAGAACGAGCCCAAAGCGTACCGCACCTACGGTTCGTTCCTGGGGGCGCTGAACGCGAACAAGCAGCTCAACATTGAGGTGGACCAAGTAATGCATGAACGACGTATCTTTGGGGTGCTTCTCCTTGATGAAATCATGAAGCAAACGACAATGTGAACAAAACTCCTCAACAGAACCAAAAAGAAGTGATTATGAGACCCACTCATCAAAAATACTCACGGCGAAGAGGGCGATTCAATGACCGATGAACTCAACGAAATCTTTGAGGCCATCAAAGGATGGACGGTTGAGGAGATTCAGAGCATATTGTATCATGAAAAATGGACGTGGGGGGATGGAACAGCCCCGTTCCCTAACACAGGTAAATCCAGAATCCCTCCCGATGCCCACGACCCTGAATCATTTAGAAACCTGCGGGAATCCCTGACTAAAATAGCGGAACTGGGTTTGAACAATCTTGATGCAGAGCAAAATGCGAAGGTAATTATCTGCTCAACATTTTTGTTGATGAACGATCACTCAGAGCTCCGATATGCGAACCTAAAAACGGTATTGTCAAGAGAGGAAGTGAAGTCAACATTGTTGGAATTGCTTGATATGATGGATAGCACTGAACATTCTTCTGGTCGAAGTATCCACAAATTGCAACTGTTTTACGCACTTCTAAAGCAAAATGAAAACCCAAGATTCTCAATAAAAAAGGTGACATGGAAGAATGTCACATCCAAATGGGGACCGAAGATTGTCATGACAGATGACCAATCGTATTACTATGTCTTCAACCAGTTTGATGAGTTTGAAACATTTCAAAAAAACTACAACATCGCAGCAAAACTTGGTAAAACTGAACAATACGAGTCAGAATACCTTCAACAGAAAAACGATTTCAATCTTCATATCCTCAAAGTATTAGGGACAAAAGATTGCATGACCCTCGCGGATTTTTTCGAAAAGGAAAAAATGGGGGAGTTCAAAACCGAACCGAATACTACATTGTTTGAGCGCTTGGCCGAGATGTTCTTCAAGAGCGAATTAGATCAATTGCTCACCGTGGCCCCAGGTGAACTCAAAAAAATCCTGCCGAGGCTACTGCAGCATGAGAACAACAACCCATGTCTCAATCAAATTCTTCATCAGAATGAAGAGTGGAAAATTCCGCGAAGGAGGGTCGAAACCGGTGACAAGGTGTATTACGTCGTGCACGGAGACGAGTGGGGCGGCAACTTCCTGGTCACTCCTCATGCCGATGCAGTTTATGTTATCG
>CALBFP010000049.1 GCA_937894115.1 uncultured euryarchaeote | reverse complement strand
TCATCGCTACCAAACATGTCGTCGACGTCGTCATCTTCAACTGCATCGACTTCTTCTGGAGAATCGGGGTTTCCGAACAGGTCGTCTTCCAGATCGTCATCATCCATTCGAGTGTTCATTCCAAACATATCAACCACTTCTGGAAGTACTTGCTTCCTTGACAAGTACATCGCCTGTGTTTTTGTGTAACGGTGCTTTACGTCTGCTTTTGAATCTTGGAAATCCCAAGGCCAAACGATGATCAAATCACCTTCTCGGACCCATTGTCGGCGGCGCATCTTACCTGGAATTCTTGCCATTCGGGTTTCACCGTCTGCACAGAGAACTGTGACGCGTCGACCTCCAAGAATCTCTTCTGCAAGAGCGAACATTTCACCCTTGTACCCAAGCTCACCGCGTTGTTTACCACCGTTAGGGAGTTTGACGCGAATCTTTCCTGGAGAGCCTTCGGGATTTTCCAAGCGTGCGAGTTCTTCCTCGTCCACTTTTTCCTCATGACGTCGCCCCATAGCGTCTCACCGTGTTGTTCGAGAGGTCAACCCTTCTTGAAGTCGCCCCTTCTCAGCGAAGCGATTGGGCAGCATCTCTGCATATCTCAACGAGTTCTCCGCCGACCAGACCGAAAGCAACGGTTCCAATCGCACAAAGAGCAATCGCAACTCGAATGGATTTACCTGATGCAAGAGGACCCTCTCGGCCTTCCTCAGGCTCATGGAAATACATGACAACGCTGATGCGAAGATAGTAAAACATCGAGATGGCACTGTTGAGTACCATCAGCAAGGCAAGCCACCAAACCCAGTGAGCATCACCAATCGATGACAGTGAACCGGTTCCCGTCGCAACCTCAACAATTCCCATGATGACCAGCAACTTGGAAAGGAATCCAGCCATTGGTGGAACACCAGCAAGAGAGATCATGAACAAAAACATTCCAACCGCAAGTAGCGGTTCCCGCTTTCCTAAACCTGCGAGTGAAGAGAGTCGTGATGCCCCCCCTTCCATTTCGAGAACTCCGAGTACAAGGAAAGCCCCGAGCTTGAAGAAAACGAGAACGAACATGTGGAAAAGGAGCGCAGCGACGACAACATCCATTGCACCTTCCGCGTCTTCGGCAAGTCCCCAATTCCAAGCACCGATAGCAGTGAGGGCAGCAAGCATGTAACCTGCATGTGCGACTGAGGAATAAGCAAGCATACGTTTCGGATTCTCACTACCAAGAGCGGCGATGTTGCCCCACGTCATGGTGATTGCTGCAAGAACGCCCAACAACCCAATCCAAATGGCTGAACCACCACTCGCCTCGGGTATGGTCACAATCAACAACACGCGCATCAATCCAAGCATGCCCATGGCTTTGCTGGCAGTTGCAAGAACGCCTGCAACAGGACTGTTCGCTCCCGAATAGGCATCAGGTGCAGCAAAGTGGAACGGAACTGCACTGATCTTGAACGCAAAACCAACGAGGACGAAACCAAGAGCCATCATGCTCAATGCTGATCCTCCGTCATCAGCCCACTTTACTGCCAAAACCTCGAACTGAAGAGAGCCTGCCCACAGGTAGAGCATACTCAACCCGTAAAGTCCGACTGCAGAAGCGACAGAACCGACGATGAAGTATTTTGCACCACCTTCGGAACCTGCTCTCGTTTCCTTGTGAAAGGCGACAAGAACGTAAGTCGAGAAGGAGGCGAGTTCCAGACCCACAAACAGAACAAACATGTCTTGTGCTAGAGCGACGACGCTCATTCCTAGTGCGGATGTGAGCATAAGAATGTAAAAATCGGCTTGTCTGCGATTGTTGAAGAGAACGTCGATATCGTCGCTCTTTTGCGGACCTATCGGCAACCGATCGAGTGATGCAATTGCTGCAAGAAGCAGTGCAGCAAAGAAAATGGCTTCGAAAATTCGAGAGAACATGTTAATTTTGAAAATTTCAATGCCTGAATTCGACGAAACAACATCTCCATCTAAACCATTGGAATTGATCAAATAGGCAACGACTTGGAACAATGCAACTGCCATTGTCAAGACTGCCAAGAGACCAGGTAGGCGGGGTGATGAAACGAATTTGTAGCGCGTTCCACCAAGGAACCACGGCAAACGAATTGAGGTGCCAGGAATTCGAAACGTTCCGTTTCCAAGATTTGGAACAATCATAATCAGCAACAAACCGACAAACACGGTAAGTTCGGGAGCAAGCAACTTCAAGTCTTCTGCACTCATTCCACCTATTGCTGCCAACTTAGTCACCTCCTAATCCAAGGAATTGCATTGCGCTTCGAGTCCACATGTCCATCATGTCGAGGAAAATCCACGGCATGATTCCAAACAGTATGGTGAATGCAGCTAACAGTAGCATGGCGAGTTTTTCCGGGTTGTCGATGTCTGGGACAGGTTCTCCATGCAAGCTCTTTGGTGGCTGAGTTTCCTCTCCACCTTCGAAAATTGTCCTCTGCATGGACCAAAGATAGTACGCTGCTGTGATGGCAAGAACAAGACCTGGGAAGATAATCCACCAACCGTATTCATACCAGTATGCAACCATGAGCATCAGTTCAGCGACGAATCCCGCCAACAAAGGCAACCCAAGCGAAGCCATCCATCCAAACATCATGCTTGTTGCAAGCCAAGGCGAGTGCCTTGCCATACCACGCATTGCTCCGATTTCCATACTGTGGTAGTGATGCTTGAAGGCACCACAAACGGCGAACAGCATGGGGCTGATGATTCCGTGTGCGAACATCATGAAGAGGGCAGCGGCCCATCCGAGCGGTTGCATGCTTGCAATACCGAGTAGGATAACACCCATGTGCGAAACGGACGAGTAAGCAACCATTTTCTTGAGATTGGTTTGTCCTAAACATACAATTGCTCCCCAAACAAGTGACACAAGGCCGATCATCATGATGATGAATTGAAATTCTTGAAGTGCATGTGGGAACAAAGAAATTGGTAGGCGGAACATGCCGTAGGCACCCATCTTCAACATCACACCAGCCAGCATCATTGAACCACCGGTTGGTGCCTGAACGTGCGCGTCTGGAAGCCATGTATGGAACGGTGCAGCAGGCAACTTCACCAAGAAACCCAACATCAACATGATGAAGAGGACTTTTTGAACCTCAAGGCCAAGCCACACACCGTTTGCATTTTCACCCTTCGCTTGAACAATCATATCCTGCATGTTGAAGGTTTGAGTATCCATGAGGAAGTACATGGTTAACAAACCAAGAAGCATGATAACCGAAGCAGTAAATGTGTAAATGAAGAATTTCTGAGAAGCATACTTTCGATCTTTCCCTCCCCATTTGAGAATCATAAAGAACATGGGGATGAGTGTTAATTCCCAGAACACGTAGAACATGAACATATCGAGTGCAACAAAGACACCGATCAGTGCACCACCAAGCATGAGCATGAGTGGGAAGTAGGTTGCTCCGGATTTTTCGTTCCAAGTAGCAACAATGGCGATTGGCAAGAGCAACGTCGTCAACCAAACCATTGGGAAAGAAAGACCGTCAACACCAACCGTCCATGTGATGCCAAGTTGTTCAATCCAAACATAGGACTCTTGGAATTCAAACGTGTTGAAGGTAATGTTGTTCCAATCCACGCCTCCAATTTGTCCAAGGAACATCAGGGTTGCAAGTGTAAACATACCGAGAGAGAGAAGGAGGGCTGCCATTCGAACAGGAGCGTCAAACTTGGCGCGCGCTACTGGGTTCAGACGAGAGGTCAGAATCAACAAGAAAATGCTGGCGAGAATTGGTAGAATGACCAGCATCGACAGGTAATCAATGTTCAAATCATCACCCCCAAGAGCAAGTAGATGACAAGGACACCCAAGGCTGCCATCATGATGTAATCGCGTGCCGATCCTGTCGTCAGCCGGCGGATTTGTGTGGAAAGTTTTTGCGATGTTGATTCGATTGTCTTGATGGTTCCGTCGACGACTTTCCGGTCGAACGCTGCACTGACGTTTGCAAATCCTGCTACAAGCTTGAGCATTGCCGCATCGTACCATTTGTCAAAGTAAAGCCGTTCTTTTAACGCATTTGACAATCCTGAATTGGCCCAAGCACTGTTGTCAAAGCCACGTTTTTTGTTGACTCTTGAGGAGAGGTTGATGATGGGCTGCATCCATGGTTTGGCTTTTTCACCGTCGCTTAGGGCACCGCCGTAGAGGGCCATAGCAAGACCAGGTCCTACAACAGCACCGATGAATATCGCAATGTAAGTCAAGACAAAGAAGAACATATCCGGGTTTACAAAGACGTGCTCAAACTCGTAAATAAGTCCCTCAATCATGCCCATTTTTCCAAAGAATACGTACTCCGATTCAGGCGTAGCGACCCATTTCGTAAACATCATTCCAGCAAGAATAACGCTCGAAAGTGTGACAAATGTCAAGGTCACCAATGGAATTGGAATCCAAGGTGTGTGCTCATGTACGTTTTCTGCAACTTCGCTCTTCGGCTTTCCAGCGAACGTCTTCAACCACATTCTCGACATGTAGAAACCGGTCATCGCTGCACCGATCAAAACACACGATGCTGGAAGGAAGAATCTCGGATCTTCGAGAGCAACACGCCATGCATTCGCAATGATGCCTTCCTTCGACCAGAATCCTCCAATTAACGGCAATCCCATGATGGAAGCGGATCCAACCAGCATCGCCGTAGCGGTAATCGGCATCTTCGATGCGAGCCCACCCATGTTCGACATTGATTGTGGATCAAAGTCATCATGGTGGTCGTCATGGTGGTCGTCGTGATGATCGTCTCCATGGTCGTCTCCATGGTCGTCATGATGATGGTGCAGATCATGGTGAGCGTGATGCATTTCGTGAATGACGGAACCACTGGCCATGAACAGCATTCCTTTGGCCATGGCGTGATTGAAGAGATGGAACAACGCTGCACCAAAGGCTACGACAACAATAACATGATCGTAATTCTTTTTTCCGTCGATGTAAGCTTCTTGCCAATCATAACTGTTGGCTAACCAAAGTGCAGCCCCTAGACCTGTGAAAATGTATGCGAGTTGACTCATGGTTGAATAAGCGAGAACCTTTTTCAAATCGTCTTGAACAAAAGCAATGGCCGCTGCCATGACGGCGGTAATACCTCCAATTGTAGCGATAATGAAGGCAAGGTCAACCAATTCTCCATGCATCGATTCTGCACCAAAGAGCGGGAACATTCGAGCGACAAGGTACAATCCTGCGTTGACCATGGTTGCAGCGTGGATGAGAGCAGAAACAGGCGTTGGCCCTTCCATTGCATCGGGCAACCATACGTGGAGTGGGAACTGAGCAGACTTACCAACTGCACCGATGAACATCATCCCGAGAGCGATTTGAAGTTGTCCAGGGTCAACCTTCGCTATATTGGCTGAATCGAAAACAACTGCATAATCAAGTGAACCGAAGAGGTTCCAAAGAATGACCAATCCAATGACGAGGAATACGTCACCAACACGAGTTGTCAAAAACGCCTTCTTTGCTGCATATGCAGCACTTGGTTTGTGATAGTAAAACCCGATGAGAAGATACGAACAGAGACCCATAAGTTCCCAGAAGATGAACAACCAAAGGAAGGAATCAGCGAGAACCATCCCGAGCATACCTGAACAGAAAAGAACGAATTCAGCGTAAAATCGATGGTTGCGGTTATCGTTCACAGGATCGGTGTTCATGTAACCGATGCTGAAGATGTTGATGAGCATGCAAAGGAAAGAGGCAACAAACAGAAGCATCACGGTGACGTGATCGATGTATATTCCTACATTGAACGCATTTGCTTCAATTGTTGAACCTGATTCAATCCAGCCGAACGACAACCAAGTTCCTATGTGGTGTTCACCCAAATTATTGCCGATAAATTCAACGATGACGAGCATCGAGAGAATAAAACTTGCAACCATGATTGGTAGGGCAACGAGACCGCCTTCTTTGGCAGACTTAACCCATGTTTGATTTCCGTTGAAAATATGTCCAAGGAAGAGGATCACAGGGAAGATGAGCATCGGCAAGAGGACGATGAAAATAGCGTACTCAATTATCCCTCCTGCCATCGAATCAACTCAGTTTTTCAAGAGATTCACATCGTCAAGTGAAATCGTTTCGTGTTGGCCGTACATGGCAAGGAAAATCGCCAATCCAATCGCAACCTCTGATGCTGCTATGGCGATGGCAAAGATGGCGTATACCCAACCAGATGCGTCACCGTGCTGGATGGCTGCTGCAACAAACTGGAGATTTGCCGCATTCAAAATCAATTCAAGACACATCAGCACAATGATGGCATTCTTTCGCGTGAACGCACCCCACAGACCAATGGTGAACAGTATCGCAGAGAGAACGCTAACCCATGCTGGATCGATCACGCATCTTCACCTCGCTGTTCCCACTCAAGGTTTTCACGACGTTCGTCTCGAACGAGATAAGCCGCACCCATCATCGCCATCGCCATAAGAACCCCAAGAGCGAGGAGCGGTAATGCCCAATCCTGAAGCATCGTTTCTGCCAGTTGAAGGGTTGTGACCTCTTTTGGATCTTCATCCCAAATCGTTGCAGTACCCAAGACGGTAATCATGGCTCCCAAAAGGAAAATGAGACCGATGCGGGTTAAAGTCGACATCAATCTCATTCAAAGTCCTCCTCTTGGATTTGACGTCGAGTGAGCATGATTCCAAACAGAACGACCAAACCAACGCTGGCCAGATAAACCAGAATTTGGATTGCAGCAAGAAATTCGGCACCCATGAGGATGAAAATCCCGGAGACGGCCATGAAACAGAAGATCAGTGAAAGCATCGAGTGTGCAACACGTTGCGCATAGATGAGGCCCAACGCGCCGAGGATTGTGATGGTTGCGAAGATGAAAAAAATGATTGTCTCAGTAATTGAGGCAACATCCATTTCAGGCACCTTCCTTAGCAGCTTTCGCCGCCTTTGCAGCCTTCTTTGCACGCTTGTCTCGCTCTTTGGTCGCTCGCTTTGCGAGTTCGCCGTCGACAGCCTCTTGATGAACGGATGGAAGCACACGCGTCCGACTTGCATCGAACCAAAGGTCTTGTCGAGTGAAACCGGCCATCCCATCGTATTCATTGGTCATGAAGAACGAGGTGAATCCACAAGCCTCCATGCACAGACCGCAGAACATGCATCGACCAATATCGATACGGCCTGAAACAATTTGATCGTCAGCGGTTCGCAATTCAGACTGTGCAAGAATTTCCTCTTGGCCGGAATCGTTCCAACGTACGGTTGCAGAGTCGCCTGAGAGGTCGAGTACCTGAGCAAAGCGCCATTCTGCAGGCGGAGCCGCATGCGCTGTGATGAGGTCGAAGGTTTCCAGTTCTTCGGTAACTTCCTCTCGGAACTTGGCGGCATAGCCGCCAACTTCGAGTTCTGCTCCGTAGCCTTCAAATTCGCCTTCTGCATTGTCGAGTACGTCGACTCGAAGTTCTGTGGTCATGTGCAAACAATCGTTTGGACAAACGTTGACACACATCTTGCATGCGGTACAGGTCTCCCAAATAACTCCAATTCTGCCGTTGTAATTGCCTGGAACGAAAAGCCAAGGCTCCATGTCCTCGAGACGCTCGTAAGGGTATTGGACAGTCTGCGGTTTCCACAGACTTGGGAAAAGGTCTGAAGTCACACGATCAGGAGCGAATTCTTGCTTGGAGATATCGTTGTACACGGCCCGATCTTTTGCTCGATGCTGACTTGCATCATCCAAGAACTCAGGGTGCGATGTGTTGTGATAACCCATCCCCAAAAGTTTGGGGAACAGGCGACCAAGAAGCGGGAAGGTCCGCAAAGCCGTAATCAAGGTGATCTTGAAGGGATACCAGAACAGGTTGCGGAAGTTGGGTCTTGCTTGAGGGTGGGTTGGCATGTTTCTTCACCTCAGTCTTGTCCCGGCGTGTGCGTACCTGCTGGTTGCACCGTTTGCACGTGATACATCCGTGCAGCACGTTCATTCTTGCCCGTATCGTTGAGCAAAAGGAAGAAGATTGCGACCCACAGTATTGTGGTCAGCACAGGAACGAGGAAGGGGATGCCAAGTGCGTGCCACGCCGTTCCACCGTAGGTGGTGTCTGCCAAACCTTCGGGGTTGAAGAGATACAGACGGTAAACCGCTGCAAGAACGACTTGGAACACTGCAAGAGGAAGGAGCATACGCCATCCAAATTCGAGGATTTGATCGGTTCGGATGCGGGCAAGAGAGAACCGAGCCCATACGAAAACGATGAGGAACACGAGCCATGCCTTGATCAAGACGACCAGAGCGCCAGGAATCAAGAGATAGGCGGCTCCAAGGTATGGTATGCTACCGATTATTCCTTGGAACGGAAGGTGCCAGCCACCAAGGAAGAAATGCGTGAAGAGGAAACAGGCCGCATAGGTTCGAATGTATTCGGCCATGAACAGCATTCCAAATCGCATACCACCGTACTCAGTCCACCAGCCTTCAACAAGTTCAGCCTCAGCTTCGGGCATGTCGAACGGTACGCGCTCAACTTCTGCAATCATCGTGATGAGGAACAGTGCACCACCCAACGGCATGAGGAAAATGTTCCATGAGCCTGCAGAGTGCTGGAAATGGATGCTCTCGATGATGTTGAACGTTCCCGTCAACATAGCGACGGAAAGCAGTGTGAGGAGAAGTGGGATTTCGTAGGCAGTCAATTGTGCCGCTGAACGAATACCACCGATCAATGTGTATTTGTTGTTCGAGGACCAGCCTGCAAAGAACACTCCTATCGGTGCAATTCCAAAGATTGCGATGATGTAAAGGATCGAAAGATCAGGGTTGGTTGCATACATGCCACTTGAAAGCGGAATCATGCCGAGGATGATGAGTGTTGTTGAGACAATAAGGAACGGAGAGACTTCGAAAATAAGTTTGTCAGCACGACGTGGAACCATGTGTTCCTTGACCAAGAACTTCATACCATCGGCAACGTTTTGGAAGAAACCAGGCAAAATGCTGAAGCCCATCCATGATCGGTTTCCTACGCGGTCAACGGTTTCATGCTCCGAAGAGTTTCCAAAACGATCGTTCAGCCATCTGTTCAGGGCTCCGATAGGACGACCGAGACCAAACGGTAGCATGTTCCACCAAGCACCCGCTGTAACACCGTTTTCTCCGACCCATAGAGAGCGAAGCGCAGTGGTTGCACCACGACGGTCGTTCATTCGAGCAACCGCTTTTCGCTCAATCCAGAGAAT
>CALBFP010000048.1 GCA_937894115.1 uncultured euryarchaeote | reverse complement strand
TGTGTTGCGGTTGCAATCCATGTTGCACGTTCAATTCCAAGCGATTCGGCCAATCCTGTAAGCGGGGCACTTTCGGCCTGCGCCAACAAGCCCTCTGCACCGCTTCGCTCCCCCATGCTAGCCCCTAAAGTCGCGCCCCTTTGTGTCTTGCGAAGCCGTTAGCATCATAGCGCGAGAATGTGTGGTCGGTTCATGTTGGGCGATGACATGCCTTGGCTGGTCCCGCTTTTCTTTGGATCCGTCGCCATCTGGATGTTTCCACAATCGGTTGAGCGTTTCGCTCGCAACAAAAACGAGGCGTTGCTCAAAGGTCTGCAGTGGCTTCCGTTCTTCTTGCTCGCAGTCATCATCTCACTGCGCGTTTCCTCCATTTTTTCACACGACACAACCCACCTTGAGGTCGCAGCCTATCTCGATGCAGATGCTTCTGTTGTTGAGCGATTGCACGTGTTGTTCGCCGGTGACGGTTTGGTCGAATGGATGGTTCTTCCGCTTGTGTATTTGTTCGCTTGGAACGGTCAAGGTTCGCGCCGGTCGTGGACGGTTGAAGGCCTGCACAAAATGAAGCGTACTTTGGCATTGATGCTCCTCGTTTCTTCGACATTGGTGTTCGATGATTCGGCATACATTGCTCCTGACAGCATGCCTTTGATGACCATGCAAGCGCCGCAAATCGATGCATGGGTCGTTGTGTTCCTCATTCTTGCGGAGTTTGTTTTTGTGACAGGGTTGCTGTCTGCACATGCACCCTTATCCGGTCTGAGTCAATATCGAAACCGCTTCTTTGCACCCGCATCTCCGTTGGTATTGACGGCTTTTGCCTATCTCTTCATGGCTTACATGTCTTCAGGAGTGTTCGACTCATCGTGGTGGAGCGACCCACGGCAGGATGATGCACAAGCGACGTTGTGGTTGTGGGTTTTTGTAGCGTTTAATCTCCATGTTTTTGCTGCACCTCAACGCGAAATGGATCCGCTGCTTGGCGTGGGTGACGGACGAAGCAAAGCCCTTGTTTGGAGCGTTGGTGCAAGCATCGGTCTTGTGATGTTGGTTACTGCGTTGATGATGCACGAGCAGCAGACTCCAGATGCGACCTCTGTCCGCACGTCGTTTTGGCTAAGTGGATGGCTGGGTCTGTTGATGGCTGGAGTTTTGCTGTTGCCCATGCTCGGATTTGATGATGGCGCTCGTCCCGAGTTGAACTGGATTCGTTGGAGTCTGATGTTCGGGCCCTTGCTGTTGTTTGTTGCGTTCGAACACGCACCGTTTTTGTTGCTCGGAGCATGGTTCGCAATCGTGGCAACGACACCGTTGTCTTGGGCTGTCGAGCATTCAGCAAAGTCGCCCTCAACAGCCCATCTGCTTGCGGTTCCATCGCTTGCGCTTGCAGTGCTTATTCTGGTGTTGATGAGTGGAAGCGGTCTTTCCTACGCAGTGCCGATGGCAGCCGTGTTGTGCGTTGTTTCCACGACCCTCGATTTACGCCATGCGTGGACCGTCCGTCAATGATGTTCAAACAGGAGCACGGGTTGGGGCCAGTATGGGCGAGGCGCCGGTAGGAGACCACCTTCCGTTTCCAATGCCGACTCGCGCTTATGCGATTTCTCAGGAATGGAGAGATTTGACCTTCATGCACTGGAAAGTCGATCCTTCACGCCTTCAACCGCATTTGCCGACCGGATTGGAAATCGATCTTTTCGATGGTGAGGCCTATGTTGGCGTCATTCCGTTCGTCATGAAAAACGTACGACCAAGAGGTCTCCCCTCCGTTCCCGGAATCTCAACATTTGCCGAGTTTAACGTACGAACTTACGTCGTAAAGGACGGTCAACCCGGCGTGTTTTTCCTCACTCTTGATGCCAAGAGTTTGGTGACCTGTGTGCATGCTCCTCGTGCATACGGCCTTGCATACCGGTACGCTAAGGCCAAGGTCAAACGTCAGGGAGCGACCCTTCAATGGCAGTCGCGTCGCTCAAGTGATGGTGCTCAGTTGGTGGGTACATCGAATCCCATCGGAAAAGAACGAGTTGCACAATCGAATACGTTGGAGTATTTTTTGTTCGAGCGGTATTGTCTCTACACCGAGCATCGAGGGTGTTTGCGACGAGCGTACGTCTTTCATCAACCGTGGACTTTCCATGAAGGAGAGGTTCGTCTTGAGAACAATTCACTTCTCGAATCTTACGACATGGGTCTTGACGTTCTCGCTCCAGACCTGATTCACATTTCCCAGGGCCTCCCTGTCAAGACATGGTCGATTGAATTGGCAGAACGAATCAACATCGACGATCAGCGTGACTTTCTGTTCTTGGATGGGGATTGCGGTCTTTGCCATCGTCTTGCAACCTTCATCGACAAGCGATTGGCAAAAGGCAAGAACCTCGGTTACCGCCCGATTCTCCACCAAGATGCACAACGGATCATACAAACGCTTCCAGCACGCTTACGCGATGCTGATTCCGTTTATTTGATTCGTAAAGGGACGCCATACATCCGCTCATCTGCAGGTATCCGATGCGTTTTGTACATGCGTTGGTACTACAAAATGTGGTTTCCATTGCTTTGGTTGATCCCATTACCGCTTCGCAACATAGGTTACCGTTTGATTGCAAAATATCGACACAAATTTTTCAAACGCCCAAGCGAATGTTTGTTCCGTGTGGACTGATACAATCTTTGCTTGAAATTGACCGTTTCAGCAAGGAATCGGTCGCGCTTGTTATATGCGAGATGCCGATGCAACAACTAGAAATCTTCGGATTTCTGGATGGGATGGACATGAGTAGAGCGTTTCGCGCTGGCGTTGAAAAACACCGAAGAATCAAAGCACCAACAAGGCAACGTCGATGGCAACCGCTTCGAGATTTGGCCGGCTTGGAGGCACGAACAAAGACGATTGAACAAACGATGGGACCTCTTGTCGATGTGCCTGCACTTGTTCGGATCGAAGATGAGAAATGGGTGTTTGAGCGCGTTGATGAACAAACGCTGCATCAACTCACACATCGTTTGGTTCTCCACGAAGAAGAGGGGACACGAACCATTGGTGCCACGGTCAATCTCGCCTCAGCAATGCATGTAGCAAAACGCATGGCTGAGCAGGAACAAAAAATCGTTCTGATTCGTCCGATGTGAATCTTCAGAACAGATTCATGATGGCTTGGATGACGCCCTCGTTGACCAAGTAGAAGAAGCCGCCAATGAGGAAACAAGCGAAGTACACTTGAAACGGTGAAATCTTCATCGATTCCTCCGACTCCTCGTCGAAGTATCGAATCAATCCTGCAGCTTGCTGGATTCCGCTTCCTTCCGACTTCTTCGCCATGTGGACCAAACCATCCGAGTTGCCTTCCCTTTATCAACGCAGCGCGCGGTCATTCGGAGGCGTCATCGCTCAAATCAACCAACGGTATGTCGTCTTCAATGGTGAGAACTGAACCATGGGCCTCAGGCTCGTCTTCCTCAACAGGCAGCAACAGTGCAGCCTCGCCACGAGACAGCGCGCGTTCCACGGCGGGGGTGTTGTCTTCAGCAAGGGCTTGTTGTGCCAAATCGATTTCAAGGCGAGCCAAGTTGATCATGTTGGTATCGACATCGCCTTTCTTTTCCGTTCGATCGATGTGATGGTTCAGTGATGCGATGGATTCGGCTAGGAGGCTACGGGCTCGTGTTTGGTGCGACCGCCAGTTGTCCTCATTTGATTTGAGTGAGGTTTTCCCAGCATGAAGCGCCTTCTTTGCGGAGCCTTGGTGGGCAAATTCCCAAGGATTATGCTGCAAGGCTGCGACCCAATCGTGGACCAAACGTGCTCGTTCACCAACAGGACCTCGGATTTTCACTTCGTTGCGATATCCTGAGGTCAACAATCCAAAGCCCCAGTACGGCATGGATTCGATCGTAACATGGAGTGGGCCCGCAGTGTATTCCATCACCCAACGCTGTTCGTTGAAGCCAGGTGGTTGCGTGAACGTTGGCGTCTCAGCGCCAACTGAACAACGCAGAAGCGTTTCAGCCACATCACCAAGATAGACTTTCGATGAGGGCCCCTTGAACGTTGATGGGCGCAGAAACCGACCGGATTCATCAACGCAGTGACTTGCTTTCGCTCTCCGTACCTGAGCGTGAAGAATCGAACGTTCTGGGTGAAGTTCAATATCCATCATCATTCCTCGAGTTCCTTTCGAGAAACAAGAACGAATGCAGCACTCAAAATGGCTAGGGTTCCAAGGAATCCAACGGTTGGTAAACCATCAGAATCCTCGGCTGCTTCTACAACAGCTTCCTCAAGAAGGTCACAGATTTGGTCGCCATTTGAATCAACAGGAACATCGGAAGGGTCAAGCTCGTTTGTTCCACAGGCTTGCTCAAGGATGTCGGTCCAACCATCGTTGTCGTCATCGGCATCGACGTTATCCATTTCACCGTCACCATCGGTATCCTGAACGCATTCCCAAACAGGTTTGACAGTGAGGTAAGCCTGTGAATTACCGCGAGTGTAGAAGACAATTTCTTCTGCTCCCATCGGTTCAACAGCAAGGGTATTTGGCCAGAAGCGTTGACAATACTCCAACTTTCGATCGCCCCATCCATCATCACCGAATTGGGCATAATTTCCAGCACCAGCCGTACCGTCTGGATCGGTCATCCATGTTCCGTTCTCGTTGTGTTGGTTGACTTTGCCGTACCACATTGAGATACGTGGTGTTCGATCGGTTGTATTGAAGAGGTTGTCCATCACTTCCTCAATGGCGCCTTCATTATCGGCGAGAAGGTCAAACGATCCATATTTCCAACAATAGGTCGTGAAATCATCGGTAAGGACGGCATCGACGTATACGACGTAATCGCGGTCGGGGTTCATGCCTGCAGGAATGACGTATTCGAAAATACCTGTATTTGCAATGTGTTGGCTGACATGATACTGAACACCAACATTCCACATCCCACTGTCGTGACTGGCAACAGCGACGCGTACTTCAGCAGGAATATCTCCCGTCATTGTCCATTGCATGGTCAATGTCTCTCCAATCATGATTTCTTGAGGCGTAACGCTGAGGTCGATGGTGCATGAACCGGTAAGGACAGGCACTTGGTCTTCCTCAAGGATGCATTCCCAAACGGGTTTCATCGCAACATAGCCATCGATGTTGCCGCGAGTGTAGAAGACAATTTCTTCTTGCATGTCTCGCAAGACGACATCGACTGTACTTGGCCAGAAGCGTTGACAGTACTCGAGTTTTCGATCGCCCCATCCTTCATCACCCCAGTCTTGATACATCCCTGCTCCGGCTACACCATCTGGGTCAGTCATCCACGTTCCATTCCAATTGTGTTGGTTGACCTTTCCGTACCACATGGAGATACGCGGCGTTTCATCAACTGTTGGCGTTGGCACAGTTTCATTGTCAACAGGCTCTTCGCCATCATTCAGAATATCGATGGAACCATACTTCCAACAGAGTGTTGTTCTGTTGTCATTGTAGGCACTCTCGATGTAAATCGTGTAATCAGCATTTGGGTTCATGTTGGTGGGTAACGTGATGGTGTGAGTTCCATCGTTGTTTTCGATGCTCGAGAAATAGTACTGCGCACCCCATCCACTCATCAAAGCGAGGTAAACTTGGTCGCTCACATCACCGTCCATGGTCCACGTGAAGGTCAAATCTTCACCAGGTAGTAATTCAGTCGGTGTTGCTCCAAAGGTTGGGAAGGAACAGAATCCAGTTAGGTTGTCCTCAGGCTCTTCCTCGACAACCTCAAAGCATGTTGCATCCCACAGAATGAGGTCTGTTAGGACGAAACCTTGTCCTCCTTCGAGGTCGTAAACCTTGAGCCAACCTTCCCAACAGTACCAACCTGAATCGAGTTCTGCTGCGGTGTAATTCCACGAATCCATTTGTGAATTGGTATGGCTTGCATAGAAGGATTTGTGTCCTTGATGATTGGTATCAAAGCCGCTGTAGACGATGCGATCGATTTGTTCCCCGCCCTGAGTTGGTCCGTTGTATGGGGCATCGGTTGCATTCAACCATGCAGTCATTGAGACGGATGCATTTGTTGGTGTCCAGCAGAGATTAAAGTTCGTTTCAATGATATCATTCCCACTGTATTCCGGGTCGAAAAGACTGTTTGTTACCATTGAGATATCAAGTCGTCCTGCCACATTTGCTTCCATGGATTCGGGCATATATTCGCCCTCACAATTTGGATGAATGTCTTCACTTTCGTCTTCATAGTAGTCGCTGCAGTTCACGTTGTTTGTGTTCACACAAAAGTCATGCACGATTTCATCGATGAGCGTGTTGCCATAGTAGAGCATGGCCTTGAAGGAGTAATTTCCACCTACAGTAATGACGTTGCTGACTGGATTGAACCAGCCGATTGACCAACTCTTATCCACATCGTAACTGTCCCACTGTCCCGAACCTGCATTGTCTTGCATTTGGCTCGATGAACCTTCTTCCCAGAGTTGATATACCAATTCATACGTTTGACCACCATCCATGAGACACTCGGCGGTTAGGACAAGATTGAATTGTGCTGAGGTCGAGATTTCCGAGAAATTGAAGTTATCAGTAAGGTATCCCATGGTATTGTTGTCACAATCGTCAATCGTGCCTGAGCCACTTCCTCCACCGTTTGAACTTGAATCAATTGTGAAACATTCCTGTTCAGAGTCCAGCATCTGGGTGTTTCCGCTGGAATTTCCCGCTGAAAGTTCGACATTGAGGCAGTATGGTCCATCTGCGAGACCATACCATGTGCCGCTGTCTACCCAAAACTCGTAGCTTGGCACAACGAAATCGTCTGTGCTGTTGTTGACTTCGTAGAAGTCATCGTTATCCACTAAATTCCAAAACATGCTTGCGCTTTCACCACTTGACAAGCCCGATGCATTGATGTAAAAATAAACAGAACCGTCGGCCATGACATAGACCTCGACATCAAGCATGTTCATTTGGAGCATACCCATGCTTGAACAGTCGTGATAACCGTCGTTGTCAGCATCGTAAATGTTGGTCATGTTGCTGGAATCGCTTACTTCGCTTGAGTCATTAAATCCATCACCGTCATCATCAATATCTTCGTGATCGTTTATCCCATCACCATCAAAGTCTGTTGGAGTTGTATCCCACACATCAGGGACACAATCATTGTCGTCGTCTTTGTCAACATCGTCAGCGATGCCGTCTCCATCGTTGTCGTCATCGCCGTTTTGATCTTGCGTATCGAGTATGTATTGTTGCATTGTATCGGATATAGCAGGCATTACGTTTGAGCTCCGACCAGCGGTTGCTGACTCATCGGATTCAGGATTTAGGAGCGTCTCTTCGACGTTCATATTCAAGGCATACCCCTGCAAAAGGAACAGGGCAACAACAAAAAAAACACTTTTGCTTCGCATGGACTCCTCCATACGATGGTTACTCTTAATCTCATTCCTAATCGAGGATGAGTTTTTTTTTCAATTTCCAAACGCAAATCGATATCGTGGAATAGTTCAAGAATGCCCGATGGTAAGGACGTTCAGGCGAGACCATGGCAAAGAAGGCGGGTTCTAAGGGCGAAGATTTGACTGCACTACCAGGCGTAGGAGCGGCGACTGCAAAGAAACTTCAAGCGGCTGGATTGAATACGGCGGCAAAGATTGCAAAGGCCGGCAAGGCTGGACTTGAGAAGGCGGGCTTGAACAAGGCAAGCGCTGCAAAGCTGGCAGCTGCAGTTGCAGCAAAAAGCGCGAAGTCGACGGCGAAGAAGGCTGCTACAAAAGCCAAGTCAACGGCAAAGAAGGCCACATCAAAGGCCAAAGAGACGGCGAAGAAAGCAGCTGCTTCAACCAAGAAAGCCGCTTCAAAGGCAACGGCAGCTGGAAAGAAGGTTGCTGAAAAGACCGTTGAGAAGGCCAAAGGGGATCAGAAAGTCAAATCGGTCAAATCCGATGACGGTCGTAAAGGCAAGACCTTGAAGGTACCACGAAAGGTAACCGATATGCCTTGGTTCCGCAAGAAATGATGCGTTACATCGCTACATTGTAAAGCCGCCTCGGCGGGTGCAATCCCATGCCAAGGAGGAAGTACGGTCGCTTGCGCAAAACCGTTGAATTGCCTCCAAAGGAAAATTGTTCACGTTGTCGCTCAGGAAAGCATTGTCCAATTCCCGGACATTCAGGTCAAGATGTGACACCGCACCGTGAGTGGGCTGGTCCAGATTCGATCAAGAAGCGAAAGCGCTCAAATTCGTGAAACATCGACTCCGAACGTATGCGTTCCACCGGCTTGTTCGACAAGTTCCTCGGTCTGCGATGCTTGTTCCTCGTCCATCGTTTGACGCATGGATTGTGCGCGATGGTAGACTTCGCGCAGGGTTTGGTCGGAGATGTCGAGATAGACGCGCGTGGTGGCGATGCTTGTATGACCGAGCAAACGCTGAATGGTGACCAAATCGGCACCACGTTCAAGCAGTCCTGTGGCAAAGTTGTGACGCAGAACGTGTGGAGTGAGCTTCCCTTTTGGTAAATTGGCTTCGACAGCCAATTGGTCCATGAGACGCTGAACGCCGCGTGGTTGCAAGCGCCTGCCCGCCTGATTGAGCAGGAACGGCTCGGTTTCATCTCGCATTCGCGAAGTGCGAATGGGCAAATACGCATCGATGCAGTTCTTGGTACGTTCCGTAAACAAAACGATGCGATCTTTGTCCCCTTTTCCTCCGAGGACTTTGGCATGAAGTCCTTCGATTTCAATGTCGGAAAGGTTGAGATTGCACAACTCGGAAACGCGCATACCCGTATCGAGCAGGACGGTAACGACCACGGTTGCAATGGCATTCTCAGAGGTGTTGGCGGCCTCAATGACAGAGGTAAGTTCTCGTCGAGAGAGGGTGCGCGGTAACTTCCGACCGGTGCGTGCCCGTACCAAGTGATCCGGCCATCGGTGGCCAAGCCACTTGATCATGTGACGGGCAGCGGCAAGCCGTGCGTTGTAGGTGGAAGGACTCAAATCGCTCATCGAATGGGTCCATCGATCGATGCGGCCGCTCAAAGGTTCGAGCCGTTGAGCAAGCGTGGCGACATCCATCGATTCAAGCTCGGATTCACTCAGAATGTTTTCTCCTGAAAGAGGCGTTTCAACCAATGCCCGCAAGCCGTTAAGGTAGGATTTTCGAGTGTTTTCGGATTTGTTCTCGGTTCGCAATTGCTGGTCGTAACAATCCAACCACGGGAGGTGTTGAAGATGGATGAGGCGCGGAGGCAATTGGACCGCTTCGTCTGTTAAACGAAGTTGGCTCGGTCGTCGAGCCTTCGGCTGTGTGTGTTTTCTCTCCATATGGCATCAGCGCCTTGTTTTCCGCCGAAGCGGAGTGCATCCCGTGTCCTTGCGGACACATTGCAGTATGCACTCCTCCATATGAATCTGTTGAATGAAATCCTGCGAGGAGAC
>CALBFP010000047.1 GCA_937894115.1 uncultured euryarchaeote | reverse complement strand
TATCGGAAAATAAAATGCAAAGGGGTTTCGGATGACCCCTTGCAACTTATCCAAAACGATTTGTTCATACACTTGTATAATCACGGATATTCATGAACAGTTGTGATTCCTGTGGGAGTTTGAATCCCATTGATGCAAAATTTTGTTCACAATGTGCTAAGCCCCTTTCGCAAAATAATGATCAAATAATCATTCAAGATGGAGTCGTTAGTGGGGATATTCATCAAACTAACATTACTTATGTTCATCAAGATAAATCTCAAATAAACTCCCACTCACAAAAAGAGCAACATAAATTAAATTGGTGGGGCGTTTATGTCACTCGAAGTCAGTATTTTCTATGGTACTACATCGCTATATTTGTGTTCATTTTCTGCTTTACATTTGGCTGGAGCATAGGAATGCCCTTTTTCACAGAACTTCCTTGGCTAGCATTTCACATAATCTGGGTGGTTGGTTATTCTGCAGAAGCGATTTTAATGAATAAAAAATTCGCTGCTATTGAAAATCAAGAAAAACAAAACGCTAGATGAACGAGTAAATACAGAGGGGCCCCGTTCGTACACCCGTCAATACGAAGGGTACCCTTTGCACCGATGCGTAAGTCAATGTCTGAGAAACATGGTCACGGATTTGTTGCCGTGATCCAAAACACCGACCTCTTCAAACCCAAATCGCTGATGAAACCTCATCGAACCCGGGTTTGGCGGCATCAGGTTCACTTCAGCGGCGACCGGTACGCCGCATTCCTCTGCAAAAGCAGCGACCCTGCGGTAGAGGGCCGAGCCCACTCCCTCGTTTCTGTGGGCGGTCAACACGGCGATTCTATCGACGTAAACGAACGCCTCATACCGCTTGTTGAACCAGGCATAGTTGAGGCTTCCGTAGGTCGTTTCCGGTGGCAAACAGATGACAAATCCGAGCAATTCATCCTCAACATAGGCGCCCAGCGAGAGGTTTGAAAGCGACATCAATGCAGTGAGTTCGTCCACAGAAACCTGACCCGTTCCGGGAAGGCCCTGTTCGTTGATGGTCCACATCGCCTCAACGTCAGGAGACGTGAGGGCGCGAATCTCCATGGAGTGTGTCCGTCGTGCCGGTTTATGGAACGAACGGTCATTCTTCCTCAAGGAGGGCATCGAATTCTGCTTCGAGTTCACGGACTCTGTCATCCGTCAGGCCATAGGCCGTGGCCAGCGATTCGAGCAGCTTGCGTTCTTCCGACGTGATGATTAGGTCATCCATCGCCGTTTCATAAGCCCGCAGATAGGCCGTTTCCTCCGGCGTGTAGGTGGCCGGGATGAGCCTTCCCGACATGCCGTCAATCACGGATAAAACGGGACCGCGTAGCGTAAGGAAAATCACACCAATGGCCACACCACCGATGAGGCCTTGACCCAAGACCTGCTCCATGACTTCCGTGGCCGTCAAGAACAACAGGGCCCCGGTACCGGTGAACATGGCCGTTCGGAACGTCTTTCGCAGGTTCTGGTCGATACCGAACACCGAGTCGTTGAGAGCGGCATGGACGAACATCAACGCTTCAAAGCCCATAGCGAGCGGCGTCATCAACAACGACAGCGTCCAGATAAGGTACTTTACTCGGTCAAAGGAAGTGGAGTCTTCTCCAAACCGCCAAAGCGTTGAATCAGCGAACGTTGCCAGTTCCCCGCCGTTCATCAGGGGTATCAACACCATCAACGTCACGAAGTAGATCATGGTTCCAGTGACTTTTCCGAGGAAACCGATGTACAACGACCTTGAGGTGAGGTGCCGCGATTTTCCAGCCT
>CALBFP010000046.1 GCA_937894115.1 uncultured euryarchaeote | reverse complement strand
GATTTCATCGACAAATTACCTGCTCCTATGACAAAATATAGAGATTTGGATGGTCATGTAACGGATGATTCGTCTCCTGATTCCATTGAAGAAAAATGGTACAAGATTTTCGATTTTGATGTAGCTAAGGGCCAAGGTTCCTTGTCATTGACTCTTCATAGAGAGAAGAAATCTCTCACTCTTACTGCGGATCCATCTCAAAATTGTCAAGTCCTGTACATCGGAATTGGCGTCGAAATTCTTGGAATTGATGTCGGGACAAGCCTAGAATTGGATTTGAACGTGTCTATACCTGTTGTTAGGATTGAATCTTTTGCTGATGGAACCGTTGCTTACAAGGTTCTCTTTTTGTCTGGAGATGCCACACACGCATTCTCAACTACAACTCCGATGACTTTGCATCAAGTAACTGGTTTCTCAATTCAAGCAGGATTAAGGAATCGAGATTTCACCCCACTTGCAACGAGTTCTGGTCAACAATGTAGTGCTGTTGGTCTACGTTGTAGTATCTCACCCTCCGGTGTAGATGTCGACCTATTTCTTGATGATTTCATGGGTTCACCGTCAGCACTTCCACAGGACATGACGATTAGTGTTGCTTCGCCAGGTGCTGGTTTTTCTCCTGACTGGAATCAAATTCTTGAGTTGTTACTCAATTCTGCTCCTGCAGGAATAATTCAAACCCACCTCCTTCCACTTCTCGGTCTAGTTGATGGACCTAATTCTGCATGGGATCTCCCGAGATTGAATTTACTTGACATTGTTTCCAACCTCTCAAATGGTGCAGTTTTGCGTTCGATGTTCCGTGACTGGTTGCTTGAAATCATTGATGATACGACTTACCTCAATGTCTGGTTAAATCACTTCAAAAATCTTATTGGTGGGGCAGAATCAACAACACTCTCAACAATCGTGGGAGGAACAAACGGTAATGGAATTGTGTCTGCTCCATACGAGTTGACCATCTTTACACAAGGATCGTTTTCTGCCAAAGTTTTAATCTGGAAAGGTTACGATGAAAACGGAGTATTGTCTTCTTTGCATCTTGGATTCTCCGCGGATGTTGGTATCAATCTAGGCAGCATCTTGAATGGTGGTATTGGCCTGAATACACACTTGTTAGAGTTTAGATTATCTGGCGACAATGTATTCAATATTTTACCAGGATTAAGTCTTGCTCTAAACATAAGTAAGAGTGACGGATCTTTTCTTTTAGATCTCGACACTGATGACTTTGGTCCTCCATTTGATTCGATTACAGGAGGAGATATTGAAGTACAGGATGTTTCAATGGGAGTTGAACTTGATGAAAATCGACAATTCCGGCCATATTGCCTTCTTACGGATGTCACTATAGGATCAGATGGTCCAAAAGACATCGATTTGTTAAGCTCAAATCTTGCAGAAGCAATTCTCGAACCACTACTCACTGGAATCAGGGATGCTGTTAGTGAAATTCTTTCTGTCGATCCCATACTGCAAAGGGTAGGATCCTTGATTGGTCTAGTTGCACCGCGAGGAGGGGATGTTCAAACAGATATGTGGGAAGGCGCCACTTCACAGTGCGACCTTCGAATTGGTGGTGGTGCGACTAATTTCCCCACCCTTATGGATATGGTTAACAACCCAATTCAAGCCATAGGAAGATATCATCGTGAACTTCTAAAATTAAATGCACTGCAAAACCATTCAACAGAATTGGCAGCTGTTAGGCCATGGTCATTAATTGCTGAGGCTCTACAAGACCTCGTGCATTCGCTCTTTGAGATGTCCCGAGGTAACGGCCCCATTCCAATAAGAGATCATAATGATGCTCTTGCGACAGGTGTAATGCATGAACTTGACACGGGAATCGATATTCATACGATTCAATTAACACAGGACGATTTTGTTTTGCCGATTTCATTGGACTTTAATTTTGAATCTGCAACAGATTTGTTTTCCTTGATTCCGTTTATTGGAATGAACAATCTCAAGTTCGGAAAGAAAATTGTTCTTGATGTTGGCCTATATGCTCCACTACTGAGCGTTACTTTGCCTCCTAGTACAAGTACGGGCGTGGAGTGGTTACCGAACGCAAACCTCGATTTGACACTTAAGGGTCCAGTCAATGGCACCTCGAATGACAAAATACGAATCTTCTCTTTGGGACCTATCGAACTTTCACTTGACAGCGTATCTGCTGGATTGGAATGGCAAAGACAGCCAAATGAATTCGGGTATTACGCAAACATTACCAATCTCGAATTTGGTGGTTCATTGCCTAACATGTCAAAATTCTTCACGGATCTCGATTTGAGTTTACTTCCAGTTGACTTTACAATCTCAGATTTACAAGGATTCTCATGGAATGGTCTATCACTTTGTCTGCCAGATGGTTCTTACATTCAATTTGCAGGAAGGCGAACAGGTTGGTTTGATCGACCCGATGGCGCAGGTGGACTGTTGTCTTCACTTGACCTCAACAGTATCACATGGCCGTTGGATTTAGCAGGACATCTCAACATAACCAACCTCCCAAGCATTGAACTTTCGGGGAACGGGTCGATGTTCTCTGTTTCATCTTGGGATTTGCGATCTTTAGACTTCCCGACTGGTGATTTTGAGTTATCATCAATAATTAGTTCACTATTCTCTTTGAACAGTAGTAATGCAGGAAATTGGACAATACAGGATTTCATCAATTTACCAGTATTTCGCAACCTCATTGGTCAATTTTTGACATTGCGATGTGGAAAGTTTGGTTTCTTCCTATCTGGTTTCCTGAAAATCGATCCAAACTTTTCATTGATTGACTTGGGGGCGCTCATGAAGTCAGGAGGCTTTGAACCTCCAGAATTCCATTGGCCAGATTTGCCTGACATTTGGAAATTATATTATGGAGTTAATGATGATTCATTTGGACTTGGGCCGTTTGCTCTACCCTTTGATTGGCCACAAATTGACTTTGACGATTTATTGGATAACCCGTTGGCAGAAATCAAACGATTTATGCTTGCTCTGTTCCAAGGAAGTTCAAGTAGTGGAGAGCCATTTGCATTCCCTGCTTTACGTTGGATTAATGGTTTGTTCAGTGGTTCTCTTCCAGACTTGCGTCTACCTGATCTGGGCTGGTCTGGAGGCGGTGGAAACCGGAAAAAGGGAGGTTTTGGAAACAAAATTCAGATCCCCAATATTCCTCTCGAAATCGGAGGCATGGGGACATACAACAATCCTTGGACCATCCAATTGTCTGTTCCAAGTCTTTCGAAATTGGAACTTCTCTTCTGGCTTGATCCAGATGGTTTGCCGCGTGAAGAAATCGATGAGGTTTTCTCACACATTAGTTCAGACGTCATGTCGTTGATTGAGGATGTCGTTTCTGGTGTCTTCTCAGCAACGGATTCCCCCTCATTACCAATAGGTTGGGATGGTTCCCTTGCTGCGATGATTTATCGTCTGGCATCCTTGGATAAGCGTGCAGCTCATGCTGTTGGACATTTGTCCCTTGATCAATTGACGGACATTGTAGGTGGTTTTGATGCTTACATGCGTCATTCAGATGGCCTCATTCCGAGTTTAAGCCAATCCGATCCGTTCACTGATTGGTCAAATCAAGATCCAAATGGGATTCATGAGGCCAATCATCTCAATTCCCTCCGCACGCCTTCAATAATTGCTGAATGTGCGAACTTCATCAATGCAACATTAGCGGGAAGTACTGAAACATGGTCAATCGTGTTTGTTGCTCCCGAATGGATGGGAGCAAACGCATTTGATACCTTTGCAACCGATCTTTCAACGAACCTCTCGCTCTCCACAAGCTCAGTTTCTGTTATCGATCTTCGAACTCAAGGTCCTTTCATGAACCCATCCTCAGCAATTATCGATTTGTCGAGTTTTGTTCCTTCCAAATACAATCACTTGATTCCGTGTTTGGAGCTTCCAAGTTCTGGATCTTATGGGACGATGCTTGCTAAACAACTTCACGAAGTCGTAGAACACGTCATCACCAATCAAGGAGGCAAGGTGTTCGTCGTTGGACACTCAGTAGGCGGGCTTTCGGTTCGTTATTACACTCAAGGTAAGGCAACAGTTGTTGAAACAAGTCCAGGAATATTCGAACCCCAAATTCCAGTTGATTCAGTTCTTGGAGCATTCACAATTTCAACACCTCATGACTCTGGTAGGATTTCTGAGCATACAGAGGGTGATGCAGTCTTACGATTCATGCATTTGCTCAGGCTCATGGGGGCAATTGATCCCACAGTCGATGTTACAATCGATGCGAACACAACGCCACTCACTTTGCCAACAGGAACAAACAACAAGAAGAATCTCACTCCAGAATTCCTCAAACAACTTTCGAAATTATCACTTGAAGGGAAAATGAAACGAACCAATCCTGAGGTGGACGAATGACTTCAGGTGCCCTCTGGGAAGCGATACCCGTACATGGATGGGAAGAGTATTTGAGAGATTTCAAAAATGGAAATGGTAGTTCAGATTGGAATCCTTTTTACGATTTAGAAGTAGAAGGCCACCGCGAACTGGCTTTCTGCTGGAGACAGAATCATAGACCAAACCTAGATTCAAGGCATATTCGGTTATTTCATTATGGCTCAAATTGGCTGGGTTCTGATGACGCTGGTTTGATGAAATTTTCAATTAAAGATGGATTCAAGGTGCAAATTAGTCTTATCCCCGAGACATATTTAGCAACTGAGTCAAGATATTTTGACTCTGCGCATGGTGATAAATGGAACTTCTGTGAGATAGATTCACGGAAAGAGGAGGGGCTATATCGAGGCAATTCTCCACCCCCACGCGAACTATTAATGTACGGAAACGGCAGGACTGGGTACAAGCAAAGATACTATTCCTGTATGACATTTGAAATGGTTCATGGAGATGAACTCGTCCTTGATGTGGCTGACGATTTTAGAGGATCTGGTGGAGGGACTGAAGTTTACAAACTAACGGTTCAAGGTCAAAATGCAGGGTGGAAGGTTGATGATGATATCGATGTCAACGTAGTTGTCTCGATAACAGGTATTTCAATAGCTTCTCCCCAGGAACCCGCGGGCGTTATTCAAACCGTTAAATCGGTACCTGATGTTGTAGATACTACATCTACACCCATTTACACTACGAAGTCATTGGAAGATGCAACATTAAGGCGAGGAAATCGTGGTTCGAACGTCAAAGAGCTGCAAAGATTGTTGAACCTTTTGGGGTTAGTCGACGACGTTGATGGAATTTTTGGGGAGAAAACTGAAGCGGCTGTTATCCGTTTACAATCTCTGATGGTAAACTATGGTGGTTACGCGGCCACACGGTATGAAAATGGGGTTTTCAATCCAAATCTCTATGAAGATATTCAAAATTTCGACCCATCTCACCTTACAATAAGTGACTGTAAAATTAAGACATTAGAGCAGTATCACAATACCTCTGATCCTAGAGATCCCTTCTCAAGATTTGAGGTTAAGGGCACTCACTCTTTTGATTCCTCTGGTGCTGAGTTAACTTTAGAGTCGAATAGCAGTATTAGGATGAAAATTAGAGATAATTGGGCAATTAAAGTGAAAATTCTTGTTGAAAACTATGATTATTTTCCGGATAATTTGATGCATTATACAGCAAACCCAAACATTTTTTCTTGCCACAACCCTTCGATGGCATCTTCTTATGTAGAACTAAAAATGTCTGGAGGTGATGAACTAATTTTTGATGTATCTAACGATTATCCGTCAATACCGAATTTCTTCCTCAAACTTCAAGGATTCATAGTTTCTCAAAACGCTCCTGAAACAGTAGGTGGGATTATTCGAATAGAGGTGGTAGATGTTATGACTCCTCAAAATGTTTGGGTCAGATACAGAACTGAAAAGCCAGTTATCTGGGGAAGAGATTATGGGGACAATTTCTGGGATTACATTACGGATGCCTTGAGCATTAGTGAACATCTTAATAATTTAGGTGTCAATTCAACACTTGAGTATGGAGTAAGTGCAAATGTTGCAGTAGAATTCAAAGTCGACGCTGAGCAGGTTTTCGTCATAAAAAATCTTGATGGAACAAAATATAGTTTAGAGTCAACCTACAAAGCAGGCGTTGGGGTAGAAGCAGGATCAACAAAATTTGGCTTTGGGCAGAAGAAAAGAGGAGGTACAAGAGACAAAACAAAAGCTGCAATTGCTGATGTTGGTTTAGGATTTTCTGGTTC
>CALBFP010000045.1 GCA_937894115.1 uncultured euryarchaeote | reverse complement strand
ATGGAAATATCAGCACTTGGGATACATCATTGATTACAGATATGTCTGAATTATTTTACAATAACCAGACATTTAACGATAATATTTCACAATGGGATGTTTCAAGTGTAACGACCACGGAAAAAATGTTCAAATTTGCTCAAAACTTCAATCAGGATCTCTCAGGTTGGGATGTTTCAAATGTGGTTTACATGAATGAGATGTTTTATTACGCTACCGATTTTAATCAAGATATTGGGGATTGGGATGTTTCAAGTGTAACCGATATGGAAGGAATGTTCTTTGCTGCTACCGATTTTAATCAAGACTTGGTAAGCTGGGATGTCTCTAAAGTAACTGATACCAACGGAATGTTCTATGCTGCAACAAGTTTTAACGGCGACATTTCGCAATGGGATACCTCTAATGTTACCAAGTTAAATTCAATGTTTTATGCCGCTTCCAGTTTCAATCAAGACATTTCAGGTTGGGATGTTTCAAATGTAAATGATTGGTACGGTATGAACTCAATGTTCTACGGTGCTGAAAGCTTTAACCAAGATATTTCAGGTTGGGATGTTTCAAATGTGAATAACATGTATGGAATGTTCTACAACGCCAAGAGTTTCAATCAAGACATTTCAAGTTGGAATGTTTCAGGATCAACTAATCTGAATGCCATGTTTAATGGCGCAGATGACTTATCTGATGAAAATAAATGTTTAATTCATAACTCATTCAGTTCAAGTGACTATTGGAACTATGATTGGGATGAATATTGCAGTGATGACTGAAATCTTCTGATTCAACCAGATCGCATGAAATTAGATTCATAAAAGTGAATAAATCGTTTACTTATGATCACGAGGGGTTGTGCTAAGCACCCTTGTACAACACAAAACTGAATTCATGGGTTCGCAGTCCGTCCTATTCATCCCTAGCTTCTGTATCGACCCACTGAATCCCCTTGTCTCGGCAAATAAGATGCAAAGGGCCTGCTGTAGTCCTTATTGAACCGTAATCCGTACTTAACTCAAAATCTGATTAAGTGCTTGCATTGCTTCTTGCCTGCCTTGGCTTGTGTTTGTATCAAACGGTGTGGTTGGTTGAATTTTCGTTAGCCCATCTGTCTCATGGACACGAAGAATGGATTGTAGATTTTCATAGAGGCTGTTCAATTGAGATTGACCAAATACCACATACACCTTATCGGCTTCACCGAGAACATCTACAGCCCACTCCAGGCCAAAATACGGTTTTCCATTGCGCACCAACAACAGGCAGTCACGTAACTCAATGTTGTATCGAGAGCGAATCATTGGATCGTTAAATGAATCATATTCGACTGTGAATGTCTCTGTGCCGTTGATGTTTGCATGAAGTTCGATCAGCTTTTTCTTCGCACCTTTTTCATCCTCTGCTAAGTCGAAGCGAGGCCAATCAGGATGATTCGTACCAAAAATCCGCTTTATTTTGAGGCCCTGTTTGATGAGATCGAGATTGAAATTTAGAAACTTCTCTCCAGTCTGTGGTCGCAACCACCAAAGACGGGTATTGGTGAAGGCTGTAGCAAATATTTCATCACCGCTCTCTGCAAATTCTGTAATGAGTTGATACGTATCTTTTGCTTCAGCATCTTGGGAAAGACCAGGAGTTTGAGAGATGAGTTGAATACGGCCGAAGTCTCGAACATTGGATTCCTGTTCATGCAACGTCCAATGAACGATTTCGTTGGCCAAAATTTCACTTCTTGCATCTACATCTTTCGTTGCGATTCCTTCAATCAAGTTACGCAATGAATATGCTATTTTTGCTCGGACAGGTCCTATTTTCGTCAGTTGCGCATTGGAATTGGGCCAGTTCATTGAGAGAACACCGTATTCCATTTCATCCGCATTGAGCTGGAGTCGGTGAATAAAAATTACAGCGGGCCCAACGATACTCGTAGCCATGGTGGTCAACAGATATTGAGAAAGTACGATAGTATCTGCACTAAACATTGGTTCGCCAATGGCGATGCGAGAGACGGCAGTCAGAATAACACCAACAACTCCCGAAAAAATTCCTGCAATAATTAGTGTAGAATTCCCAGTATCAACCATCAAAAACACCTTCTTCTTTCGTATTAAGTTCCTCGTCACCTTTGATAACCAACAACGTGCCCATCATCAAAACTGTTCCGCCAATCCAAGTCCACATACTCGGAATATCTGTTGTTCCCAAAGCCCAACCAATGAAAGAACCAACGAGCGGCTCAAAAAGATAAGCAACACTGACGATAATTGGTGGGAACCAACGAAGTACAGCACTGATCCCTGCATGACCTACAATTCCTGGGAACGCCGCTAGATATAGAACATAGAAAATCCAAGTACTGCTCATCCAACCGACCAGAGATATGTTTTCGTCGCTTCCAGAGAAAACACTTCCTTCAAGCATGATCGACATGACAGCAAGAAATAATCCGGCGATGATTGTTACTGGAAGGATGTAGACAAACACAGGCATCCATTGGCGTAGTTTTCTACCTGCGAGGAAGTAACCGACAACTGCACAAGCGCCAACGATAGCTGCAATGTCCCCCAATAAGGTCACATCGGTTTCAACCGATATCCCCAAAAGGGCAATGCCACCTCCAATAAAACCAATACTTGCACCGTAAACCTGCTTTTTTGGGACATATTTCTTCAGCAGTATCGCTCCAAAGACAATGATGAGGGGGTGGATAGTTACGAACAGGAGACTGTGCGTTAGCGATGTGTTGTCAAGCGACCAGACCCATGCACCCATGTGAAGGCCTAGACTTATCCCAGAACCAAATAAAATCCACCGTGTTTCCGATAATCTAAATCGTTTCATAGCAATTTTATCTTTTATCATCTCACGATACTGGACAAAGAAGACAGGAGCCATGAGCAATGCTGTGAGTTGAAATCTCCATGAAGCGCGCAAAAGCGGCGGTACATCTTCCATAAGTTGGAAAACTGCTCCTGCGCTCGAAATCGAAACAATAGAGAAAGTGAGCAAAAGCCAAAGCCAAACTCTCTGGGATGTCATCTCGAGTCGCCAGCCTTCCCACCGAACATTATGAAATAAGTCTTGGCCCCTTTTACCTAATTTACTGATGACGATGGAATCGTATGTCGATGGTTGTGAATCATGAATGCGATATAACCATAACGTTCCATGTCAAAAGGCAACTAAGGCGGGAACGATGGACATTAGCACCTCGGCATTTGCAGCATCTCTTCAAGGCTTGCGAGCACTCATATCGGCCTATGATGGATACGAAAAAGGTCGATTCATGAAATCCGATGAGGCGGTTCGATCTGAAATCCAACGACG
>CALBFP010000044.1 GCA_937894115.1 uncultured euryarchaeote | reverse complement strand
AGAGCGACGGACTCTTAATCCGTCGGTCGCGGGTTCGAACCCCGTCAGGCCCGCTTTAGTCGACCCACTGGATTCATGAGCGTTTTTACACCATCCTCGCTTGCAAGGACCACTGCATCGCACATGTTGTTGAACAAACCGACTTGTACGACACCGGCGATGTTGAGAATGGTTGCTTCGGTTGCCAGAGGATCGAGAATGTTTGGCCCTGTGTGGGCGTCAGCAATGCAGTTCCCATTATCTGTAAGAACATACTCACTTCCATTCATGCGTAGTTGTACGTTACACTTTAACAGCGTTTCCAGACGGGAAACCGTTACATCGCAAGCAAACGGTGTGATCTCGATTGGGATTCCGAATGCTCCCAAGCACTCAACCTGCTTGCGGCCATCAGCAACCACGACCATTGCTGCAGATTGTTGAGCGACAATTTTTTCGCGCAGCAAAGCAGCACCACCGCCTTTGATGAGTTGAAAGTTCGGATCAAACTCGTCCGTTCCATCGATCACAATGTCCAAACCGTCCAATGAACCAAGTTCAACCAAAGGCACTCCGTTCTCTCTTGCAAGATTTTCGGTTGCGATGGAGGTTGGGACGCCAACAATTTGCAGCCCCTCCTCTTGTATGCGACGAGCCAATTCAAGAACGGTGTACTTTACCGTAGAACCGGTTCCTAATCCAACACGCATTCCTGATTTGACAAACTCGCATGCTGCTTCACCAGCGATTTTCTTTAGGCCTTCAGCGTCGTTCATGATTTACTGGAGATGAATGCGGTTGATATTGGTTGTTGGTCAAAATAGCAGTTGTTGTCGCAAGAATCCTTTTTGAGTAAGATGACGAGCAGCAGACATGGGTCGGTGGCAGCGAAATGCAATTGTCGCCTCGCTGCTGTTGTCAATGTTCATGTTTTCATTGCTCAGTCCCATGGTTGAGCCAACCGAAAACTTGCCCACTGATTCATCTTCGAGCACGAACTCAATCGGTCAGACCAGCACCGTAAGCATCGGTTCTTATCCGAATGGAGTTAACGATGCTACCTCGATCAGCGTCCCCAACGGTGAAGCGATTTCTGGAATCGAGTTGTCCTTAGACGAGGGTGTGCTACCTGTTTCCGCTGCTAAATTGTTCGATTCCCCTGCAGCATACGACCATTCAACGGCAGTATACGACGGCATGGATGTCAACAATTCAGTTCTTCAATTGCTGCCGCAAGGTTGGAACTATGATTTTGAGGGGGTCAACACTTGGACGCTTGGTTCCCCTTGGAACATTGGGCGCGATACAACATCTTGCTCAGGTCGCCCCGCTACTGCACCAGCACCAAGTGGGTCAAACACGCTGTATTCTCATGACGGTTGCTATCCCAACAATATGGGCAGCACAGAATGGGCCACATCACCCGTCATGAATTGTGGCGGCTGTTCAGGTGGATGGGATTTGAAATTCCAACGACAACTTGGGGTTGAATCCTCGACATGGGACAGAGCGTTTGTGTCGGTAAAGAATCCATCAGGTTCGTGGGTGAACGTGTGGTCAAACTCAGGTTCGGTCAGCGACAGCAGTTTCACGCAACAAACCATTACCATCTCCAATTACGTAACTGGAAATTCAAACCTTCAGGTTCGTTTTGGTATTGGTCGAACGGATTCAAGTGTTCAATACTCTGGATGGAACGTTGACGATGTTGAGATTTTACCAAAAGCATCGGGCATCTCAACGGGAGAGGGCAATTGGACGTCACAACCCTTTGGCCCTGGAGCGACACTGGGAAGTGAACCCACATCCTATGGATTGATGGTTATCGACGCTGAGATTCCATCTGGAGCACTGTTTGAATGGTCCTTGATTGATGCATCGACCGGAACACCCCTTCCAGGGTACAGGGAAATGACCGATTTGCAGGTTGATTTGGGTGCAATCGATTGGGAATCAACGCCCTCAGTCCGCTTCAAAACGCACATGATGACCGGTTCAACCGGAGGTCCGAAAATTCACAGCATTGGAATTAGTGGAGCCATTAGCGAAACCTTCAGCGCCAATCCAGCAACTCATGATTGGAATTTAGCAGGGACAACATGGTCCCAGACTTCAGGTCAAATCACTGGAAGCGGATCGGTCACATCACCACTTTACCGAATTTCCAACGGATTCGGAGCTCTGTCAACATCGGTAACTGCCACAGGATCACCCGTGCTCGAAGCCAACGTTGACCAGGGCGGTTGGCTACCCTATCCGCTTGATGGTTATGCCAATCTCGATGAAGTCGGTCACAGCATTCAATTCCGCTTCCAATCATCAGGTCCATCCTACAGCATTGATGCGTTTTCCGTCGAAACAATACGATCGATTCCAAACACCGGTCTGCGAATCGATATCGGTGCTGATGGAGTCTCGGATTGGGGTTACGATGGCGCCGATGCAGGAAGTTACGGAATTCAAAATCGACTTACAACTGGTAACGTCTGTCAAACCTTGGCTACCACACCAAGCTCACCGGGCGTATTTGATGTTCTTTTGCCGTTGTCTGGTGTGGACCAATTCGGTTTCTCTGTAGCGTCTTCTTCGTTGATGGCATCTCCGTACATGAACATCAAAATCGGTGGTTCGGACGTCACGAATCGCGGTCTCGCAAATTTTGAAACGTTTTCCTATGTTGAATTCTCTCAAAACGAACTTACTGCTTTGAACAGCGCCCTCTCCAATGCAGCCGACGATCGAGGCATACTTGGATTACCGATGGCTCGTGTGAGCATCACCATTGGTTCATCGCAATCAAGTGCAGCCGTAACCATGTGCGGTGTCTTTGCGCCGTATGAAGCAGCATTGAATCTTAATCTTGCCGCGAATTCACCTTTGGTGCAAGCACTCAATCAAGAATTGAGCTCCTTGGTCGCCCTGGGTGGTGTCAAGGAAGTTCGTATTCCGATTAGGATGATGTCATCCGGTTCGGTTAAACTCACGGTTCACGACTTCACCTCGTCCACGACGCTGAATCCTGTTTCAATTGAAATTCACCCCCCCGTCGATACATTGACACCGTCCACGGATTGGATAACCGTAAATTCAACGTTTGATTTGTCACCGTTGGGCGTTTTGGATGCGGAAGCCTACGTGAAAAACAACGGCTGGAGCATCGACTTTGGTTTGCGAGGAAGCCGTGGAGAATCCAACGTTTTGTGCGGAACAGTTTTGCTTCCACTCAACGGTGCGAACGTCGCAAATTGTCAGCAATCAGGTTACGCCTTGGGATGGAACGACATCGATGCAAGCGGCGGAATCAGCATGTCCAGTTCTGGATCGTATGTTCAATTCACACACACTTTCCAAATGCCCGTGACTTGGGATGACGAGTCCTATGCGTCGTTAAACGTCATGCTGGTGAGTCCAACAGGACCGACCTTGCCGCTGAATCACGTGTTTGGGCTCGGTCACGCCAACGGAATCGAAAACGATGTTGCCCTCAAGCGCTTTACAATTGAATCACAATCCGGAGTTGAAACCGATGCAAGTTCGGCATCACTCGTTCAGGGAACGTTTGTGACCGTTCATGCTTACCTTGGTTTTGAAGGCGTCCAAAATGCTGTCCCGAGAACGGGTCAGGCACAGGTCCGATTGTTGGTGGACGGTCAAGACAAGGGTTCCACCAACTTGATTCTCAACGGGGTTGCATCCATCATCTACAGCGTTCCATCGACAGCTAGCAACTTAGAGATGGAAATTGAGGTTACGTCATTGCTCGGTCAGGACGTCGCCTATGAGATTGATCCGATTGCGAATTTTGTCATGGATTCCATTGCTCCAATGTTGATCAGCATGGATGTTGAGACGTTTGATCATCGCGATGCATCACCGTCCACAGAAATCAAATTTGTACTGGGTGATAGCCCGTCCCTTCCGCATCATGCAGAGGCTCACGTTTGGCGTTCGTGGATGGACGATGTGAACATGAACGGTCTCATCGAGCAAAATGAAGTTCAAACACGTGCTCTCGAGAAACCGTCCGACATGCTCTCAACGATAGGTGAGTTTACGCTTACAATGGATACATCGCAAGCACCTGACGGAGAATACCTCCAAGGATGGCTCAATGTAGCGGACGGTGCAGGAAATCAGATGATTGAGGGTGGAAGCATCACGACACCGCTTTTCAACATCCAAATCCGCTCGGATGGAACACCCGCATTAGGAACAGAGTACGAGTTGATGTGGGGGCAATATGGAGACGGCTGGCTTCATCCAGGTGAATCGCAACTTCTGCAAATTCCACTTTGGGATCGCAACGGCGTGACCGATATCGCATCGATCGAACTCGACATCGGTTCAACGGACTTGGACTCTGCCATCATTTACTGGTTTGCTGAGGACAATCAATGTTACAGCAATCACGTCTATGTTGATGTTGAACTGTGTTCCGTCGAAGCAGGCGATGATGTCTTCTCTGAACAAGGTGCGTTCATGGTCAACTTTAGTATCGAGTGGGGCTTTGACCCCGACCCATCGTTCGTTCGAACACCATCGATTCAAATGACGGACCGATACGGCCAATCCATCGTCGTACCGTTGTACGATGCGAGTTGGCAATACAGCGGCGAACTGACACTGAACCCGACAAAATCCGAACTGTTCGTCGATGGGAAGGAAGTCTCACCGGTTGGAGCGTACGCCTCCGATACCTCGAGTATGGAATATCGCAGCGAACTGATTTGGTATCGAAGCATGCGAACCATCGAGCAGTCGTTCGACCTTCTGATGCAAATTGACGATCAAGAATCCGTCGTGGAAACCTTCGGAGAATTCAGTTTTGCACGAGCCGTCCCAGAACAACCCGGCGAACATGGTTTGTTCGTCTCGATGTACAATCCACCAAACGGTGCGGTGTTGCGAGGTATTGGTGAAGGTCCAGTTACAACCATTCTAGTGGATCAGAACCCACCCGAATTGGTTGAAGTTCATTCACCGGATAAGCAGGTTGTCATCGAAGAAACGGATTGGTCGGATTTAGAGATTCGACTCACTGTGCATGAAATGGAGCAACTTAACCCAGACACGTTGGTCCTCAATTACGCAATTCATCCAGCAGGATTGGGTCTGAATGTAGCTGCAATCTACGACGGACAAGTGGACATGGAACTCTTGGGCGGACGTGGCTTTGGTGAACAAATCCCCGTTGCTGCAACGCTCGATATCGATGAAATTGTTTCGGAATCGGACCGGACGGAACCCCTTGAACTCCGAATATGGGTGACGGGTGAAGACATGGCAGGTAACGCATTTGCAGAAGATTTCAACGATGTTGATGCTCCATTTCACATCTGGGATTTAGAACAGCGCTTGCCCGATTTCACCTTTGTCGGTGAACCTACGATCAAATACAGCGGGGACAGTGCTCGTGTTGATTCTTCAGTTGAGATTACTGCAGCAATCGCCAACAATGGAAATGCGGATGGCAGTGTACAGGTTGTACTCGAACTGGTTGAATCCAACGGTGCGAGGACTCGCGTCGATGCCCGACAGTTGCAGATTGTTCCCGGAGCGACAACCGTTTACGAAGGAACATGGGTTCCGTCACGCACGGGAACCATGTGGCTTGAGGTCCAAATCCTCGGTTCTGAAACCGTCCAAACGCCAACGCTGCGGGTGAAACAGGCAGAAAGTGAAGGCTTCATGGGTACCGTTTCTGAGGTTAATCCTGTTGTTTTGGGTGTTCTTGTCGTGTTGAGTATGGTCCTCATCGGATTGCTGGTCTTTGGCCTGCGCCCTACTGGAGTGAAGCATCGAGGACAACCGCGTCTTGCACAGCGCATGGAAAGTGTGGAGCAAACGCTTCCTGAAATGGAACAACAGCAACTCGGTCAAAGCCCATACGGTACCCCGCAACAAGCTGCTGACGTCGGTCAGAATCCCTACCAGTGAATCTGATGGGTTCATATGGAAGTTGATTGACAGACACGTGGAGGGAGTGAGAGGACCGCTGACAGAGTTCGACTCTGAGGAAAGTCCCCTCTCCATAGTGCAGGTGGTTCACAGAAGTGAAAGATCAGAGATGGTCAGGTCAATGCCACAGAAACGATACGATACCAGGTGTGTACAATGATGTTGAAAAACGGAGGTTGCCTGAATGTCGATGGAACGAGCAACCCCACTGGAGCAAGTCCAAATCGTCCCGCTTATGCTGCACGCACAGGGACAGGTAGGATGCTAAGTTGAATGCGGTCACCGAAAGGCAACAAAAAGGGGCTTACTCCTCACTCCCTCC
>CALBFP010000043.1 GCA_937894115.1 uncultured euryarchaeote | reverse complement strand
CTCAATATCTGTTCAGTAAACGTCGCAGTAATGTGATTGTTTGCTCCACTCGAATGCTGAGGATTGTTTTCGTTGTTCAATTGCTCTAATGGGTGTGTGGTTGCCCCGAGTATCATGATCATGCACAAAGCAATTACTATTGGTATCTGTTTCAAACTATCATCTCCCTTTGTTGAATATAATCAAGTTTATTCGACACATTCGACTCATTAAACGCTGCAGAAGTCTTTGTGCCCTTTTCTGACAGATCTTTGATTAAAATGGATGGTACTTGCTTTGAAATTCTAAAATCATAGATTGTTAAACAAATTGATAGTGGCTCAAAGATGGACATTCGGTTCATGATTCGTCACCTTCTTTTTTACGAAGTTTTATCCACCCTTCGAATGCTTTCATTGTTCCATTTGGCATTCCTGCAAGAGAATCGGATGGTTTGATTTGCGAAGAAAACACATCGGATGGTGTCTCTCTATGCAACCATTCCCAATCCATGACAGGATTTGCTGATTCGATTGGCATCCGAATATTTTCAGGATTAACCAGAACTGGTCCGACCTTGAAGGTAGGGGCAATCTTGCTCACTGGTAAATCCCAATGCTCCCTGAGGAGTGTGATTTGTTTCTGCGGCAAGAAACCACTTGTGATGTGCAATGCCGATTGTGGATTCATCAATAACGTGAGGTGAATATCGGTTTCAGGATAGACATCAACCGTTGAATCGAATAGGAGGAATTCATGGTCAATGGATTGATCGTTTGCAGGAATTGGTTCACCTGATGCATTGATTGGAAACACCGTATGAAACCGTGAATAGTCATTGTCAAGGAAGTAACCCAACAATCCATCCACACGTCGTTCAATCGCACCCAATCGCACTTGATACGCATGCTTACGTTGAGCCTCAGACATTGCAGGGAGGCCTCCTTCAACTTGGAGGCGCATAACTGCCCGAACGACAGCGACCGGCCTTCCCATGTAGAACGCCGCATGACTCGGACCACCTTTTCCGTAAGGGTCTGAATGCCAATAAGTGGTATCTATTGCACGTAACAATGCGGAGAGAACACCCTCTCCTGCGTCTTCGAGTTCACCTTCTTGTTCGTCAACTTCTCCACGTTCCATCAGAGCGTTAAGGACAGCATCCAAGTGATCATTTCCACTGTTTGGACGACCGCCCGTGGGACCCTCTTCTCCTGGCTTGGGTTCCCAAACCAATCGACCTTTTTGGATGCCGCCAAGCGACCAGTCCCGACGTGCAACACGAAGTTGTCCACAAGCCTCTCCTTGAGCATCAAAGACTTCCATAGCCCATTCAATGTGATCTGGAAGTAAGAAGCCACAAATTGGCGAGTGGGCTTCTAATTCATCCGATTGGCTGTCACCACTTGTCGCAGAAAGCGAATCATCGTTGTTTGCAAGAAGACGGAAATCCAACCTTGCAGGGTGAGGAAGGCGTGGTCGTAAGACAAGCAAACCAGGATCGTCTGCCAGATTTTGGACGCTCAAACCAACATTGATTTGAGGTAATTCACCATCTTTTTCCAACGTCAATCCCTCTGGATTGATGCGTCGGACTTGTCCGTATACATCGATTATTTCCATTTGAGTAATCTTCACTAGTCCAGCTCGTGTTGGTATTTCAGAAGCATACGAGTTGATTGCATCATCAAGACCGTTAAGAGTAAATGTAAACAAATCTCTGTTCTTAAATTCTCGAATTAAATCTTCAAAATATTCGACTTCATCTTCGGTCATTTCCCCTTTTCCTTCCTCATCCAAGGCGACCTCATGGTCCAAGAACTTCTGAATTTGTGATACAACAATTTTTCCTGCGGTCTTCGTAACTGGGAGGCGTTCTGTCAAAACAATCGGCTCAATTGATGAATCATACATCATCTCATGACCAGGATTTCTTTCGAAATCATGTTCATCCAAGTACCAATGCTTCGATTCGGGGTAGAACTCAAATTCGACGTCGATCATAAGAGGCAACCAGGCTTGTTGCCATGGAGTATGTGCACGTGGTGAGCCAATGATATTTGTAAGTCCACGCCATATTTTCAATCCGTGAAAGTAGCCATTGAGTACTCCGATAGTTTTCTGAATACCGCCAACAAGTCGGAACTCGTCGTAGAGCAAGTCTATTTCTTGTGGCATCCACAATCGGCTCGCAGAAAAGGACGTAGTACGTGCTTCAGGCACAATGACATTTTCGATGTCCTCTCTCGTACGAACTTTTGTCAACCCTTTCTCGTCGAAAAATCCCTCAGGAACAGGCATCGTTGAACGCTCTTGTAGCGAAAGTAGCAAGACTGGATCCCGTGGCTCAAAATATCGAGGCGCACCATAGGCAGTCACTCGTTGAACGGGTTCTTCCGACGAGGGTAGTGGTTCAGGTACAACTTTCCGAACCTCTTTCCCTCGTGGTTTCTTCTGAAATTTATCTGTAAATTTGCTGAGCATGCCCTCTTGTTGTTGTAGAAGAATCTCTTGGGGCGCCCCCACGTCTGCGAATGCAGCCATTTGCTTTGCGAATGATGTTCCTTGCTGATGTTCCTCTTCTTGCTTAACATAATCGAAGAGAATACCACCATCTACAGCCTGGAACGATGACTGATGGAGACGCTGTCCGAGGCGATAGATTCCATCAGGATGGTCCAGTTCATCAAGGATATCGAGCGTAAACGCAGTGAACATTTGTTCGTATTCTGCTCGTTTTGGATCATTCAATCCTTCATTTTCAACTAGTTCACTTGATACCAGAGCCCCCAAAGCTTCGGCTTGATTTAATCCAACTGCTGCATCGACCTCTTCACCAACTTTCGTTGGGATTTCTTCGCCCCATTTGACACCATAGACTGCTCCATGCATGACTGTTTGTCGTGGCCATAAGTCGCCAATCGTATCAAGAATCTTGAAATCTGGTTTTTCCTTTTTTATCTTGATGTTCTCATCTTTCTTTTTCGTTGCAACGCTTTTGATTGCAGACAGGTGCTCAGATGAGCCAACTGAGGCTTCCTTTGCGACATTCCTACGTTTTTTTCTCATAGGATTTCACCACCTCTTCATTGAATGTTGATCTGCGTGAACATAGCTCACTTCCGCATCATTGTCGACATTGTTTCTGTTCACAGACCATCGTAAAACGTGTTCAATATGCTCAAACCATGCATTCTA
>CALBFP010000042.1 GCA_937894115.1 uncultured euryarchaeote | reverse complement strand
GCCTAAGCACACAGAGAAAAAGCACATTCGAAGCCGTAAAATCATTCAAACAAACAAAAGGCAGACCGCTTGTTTTGTGCGATCCATACGCAGGAGTGGGGCCCTCATTGGCCCTTTTGCATTCCAATGCAGAACTTGTATCTGCAAGCTACGTGAACGATATGAATCCATCAGCAAAGCGCCTTCTTGCAGCAAACATGGAGAAATTCCATGAGATGAGGAAACAAGGAGGTGAGTACTTTGTCGATTGCATGGATGCAAGGGAACTCGCCGCAGCCCGACCAGAGTACGCAGGTTGTGCTGATGTGTTACTGGTAAATCTTCCACATGACGGCATAGAACACCTGCCTGAACTTCTACCGCTTCTCAAGGATGAAGAAACACTGGTGTGCGGGTGGACAATTGTGGATAGAGAAACCGATGTTTTGAGCGACATCTACACGCAGGTTCAGGCATCAAAAAGGTCAATTCGAACATATGAAATTCAGGAGATCAAAGGATTCTCAACATCAAAAGCGATGTACCGATATGAATTGATCTTATCGAGGGCAAACAATCGCTGATTTGATGAACAACCACTCCCCCCCACGTATCATGCGCAACGTCATCCAATGTCAGTGCGGGGCCAGTATTGATATCGCTGGAGCGACGCCTCGAATTGACGGAATCAAGGTTTGGTGTCGCGTGTGCGGATCTGTAACGATTCACAAGCGCGGGGAGTGAGGCGCCCGCTCCGGGAATTGAACCCGGGTCGCAGGAATGACAATCCTGCATGATAACCTCTACACCAAGCGGGCCGTAAGCATCCTTCCGTAACGGAACCGCTATTTAAGCCGCGAGGTTTCGCGAGGTTAGGGACGGCCATGGCGACCAAGAAAACCTCCGCAGAAGCAGCCCGAGAACAAGCAGAGGAAGCCGCTCTGGGATCAATGCTTGACGGTGCATTTGGCGCCATGGAGGGCATTGAAGCAACCCTTCCTTCCGAAGTCCCGTCTGGTCCGCCAGCGGAATCGCCATCAGACACATCCACAGAACCTTCTGCAGAACCTCCCTCAGAACCATCGCCCGGTCCAACTGAGGGGCCATCAACAGGACCGCCAGGAGGCCCACCTACAGGGCCACCAACAGGACCACTAGGAGGCCCACCAACAGGGCCACCAACAGGGCCGCCCGGAGGCCCGCCAACGGGACCACCAACAGGACCGCCCGGAGGTCCACCAACAGGACCACCAACCGAGCCATCAGCTGAAGAAAAGGAAAAAACGACTGAAGAGAATGATGATTCTGAAGAAACAGCAGAGTCGCCCGAGACAACCACAGAAGAACCTTCCAGTACCGAAGAAGAAAACGAAGTTGTTGAAGAGCTGGAAGTAACTGCAGAAGAAGAAGCGTTGGAAGATGAAGACGCTGGGTCATCGGAAACGTCAGCCGATTCAGAGACAGACTCATCTGAGCAATCGGCGAATGCGCCACAATCACCTGCAGAATCGGAACCGACCGAACCGGAAGATTCAGACGAAGCGAATTTAGAACCATTATCGGACGAATCATCTGATGATGTTGAACGCGAGATGGAAATAGCCCGATTAACCGCAGAGATTGAACGTTTGCGTGGAAGTCTAGTGGGCGCTGCAGAAATTATCGAAGAAATCGAAGAAGTTCCCATGCCACCTGTTGTTCTCGATAACATCGTTGTGCCACCCCATCTCGTTGCGGATTTTGCTCGTATGGGGCGTCAACTGAGTCGAGAAGGCTTGGTGAAAGGAGCAATGGGGTCCATTTCAATGCTCCATCCCGATGAACCTGGGTTGATGATCAGTACACGCCACTCAACAATGTTAGCAAGACTTGACGATCGAGGCATTATTGGAGGACGTCTGGGGGGCGATTCTCCGAGGGGTTCCATAACCGATTGGAAGGTTCATGAAGTCCTCCTTGCCTCAGTTGCTTTGGTAACTGGCGGACCTGCTGCCTGCATTCACATGCAAGGGCCCTACACAACAGCCGCCAGTTGCGAGAAAGACTTGATACTGGTCCAACCAATCGACGTACTTGGAAGAGAACAGATTGGCAAGGTTGTCATTGTTGACCCTGATGATGATGCACAAGAAGAATTTCTTCGCCAAGTCGCCGAAGCCCTGCAACAAGGCGGAATGCGGTGCGTTGTTGTGCGCGGTCATGGCGCTTATGCAGTGGGGGCCAATCTCGATCAAGCAATGGCAAACGCAGCCATGCTTGAACATTCTATGCACATTCTACTGCTCGCACGTCAAGCGAATTTGAAACTTTAATCGCTTCGAGCCTGTCGACACACTTCGACGAAGTTTTCAAACATCTCTTTTCCGTATTCAGAGTCGTTCACTTCGGGGTGAAATTGCAAACCAAATCGATCACCAGCGTTGTTTTCCATGCCTTGGACTTCACAGGATGGACTACTCGCAGTGACAAAGAAACCATCTGGGACTACGTGAACTTCATCGTTGTGGGATTCCCAAACGGTTTGTGTTTCCGAGGTTCCAGCAAAGATTTTGCCACCCCCATCATGGAGTTGAATTTCCATTGCACCGAATTCGGGAATCGGCGATTCTCTTGCATCGCCACCGTAGAAGCGTGCCATAAACTGATGACCTGCGCAGATGCCCAGAATGGGGATGTCAAGTTTCAAGAATTCCGCACAATTACCAAGCTCTCCAGACAAACCAATGCGGGCGGCCCCGCCTGATAGGACAAGGCCGTCAAGTTCTCGAAGCTGTTCAACGGGTGTATCGTTTGGAATGATTTGTGTATCCACTTTAAGATACCTCAGCATTCTCCATTCTCGATGCGTCCACTGTCCACCGTTGTCAACAACATCGATGACAAGAGGTGCATCACCGCCCATGTTCATACGAGTTTCGAGAACATCCTTGAATCTGCCGAATTTGACGCGTTCATATACTCTGGATATTGAGAGATTGCGAGGAAGAACAATGTCGGATAAGAAATTCACAGTTCACGTAGCCCGAGAATCAGGTCATGAGCAAGAACTCATGACTCGAAAAGACATCGTTGATACGTTGTCAGCAAACGAAAACACATGGGTGTTTGTCGACTCACAAATGGTCAGTGTCGAAGAACTCGAGAACATCGAGTTAAGCGATGCTACAGAGATTCGAATCAACCCTGGAATGGTTGGAGGTGGAGAAACCTTCACTGTTCTTGTTGCAAGCAGAGAGGGTGACGAATCCATCCTCATGACCAAGCAAGAGCTCAGCGATAAACTCACGAGCAACAATGCAAATTGGCTTTTCATTGACGGTCAAATGGTTGATGCAGCAACCATTGAGAACACCGAACTCAGCCAAGACAACGTCTTGAGATTGGTTCCATCCATCGTTGGTGGATCTGAGACTTTCACGGTTCAGATTACAGACGCTTCAGGACACTCAGTCTGCGAGATGACCAAGGAAGAAATCGCAACGAGCGCAAAGGAAGCCAACAATTGGGTTTTCGTTGACGGTCAGATGATCGCTGCAAGCGCCATCGCGGAAACAGACCTTGGTCAGGCGACCGAGATTCGCATGACGCGACCACTCGTTGGTGGCCAATAAGCTGGGTAAACCAACGGACAGGTTCAAAACCAATGGGTAGGTCGGACAGTTTATGTCGGAACTTGTAGATTACAAGTGCGCAATCTGCGGCACCCACGAAAGCTTTGACAGAGAGCGAAACGGAATTCATTGCAGTCACTGTGGCTCAAAGATATTCATGAAACTCCGCCGAAGCAGTGGAGATCAGAAGAAGAAGACGCTCAAGGCAGAGTAAGTCCAAGCAAATGGTCAAAGACCCTTGTCGTTGAATAAGGCCTATGGCGAGTTGGCTTGAGAAGTATCCTCCTCGTCGTTTCTCGGAGTTGGCGCTCGATGAATCAACGCTTGAGACGATTGAAAGGGTTTCGCTTCAAGCCAACCCCCCTCATCTCCTTATTTCGGGACCACCCGGTTCCGGTAAAACAGCCACGTGGAACCTCATCGTTCGCCAGGTGCTTGGTCCCGCTTGGCGTTCTACCACGCATGTCTTGCAGGCAAAAGATTTGGTAAGGTCAGCCGGTGCAATGGCCGCCTTTGAGTCCTTTCTTCGACCGGGTGGAAAGGATTCAAGCGATACGCTCGCCAGCCGCACTTCTCTCGATGCCTTCGACTCAACATTCTCACGTGTTTCTGAAGAGGATGTCGCTCCAGCAGGGCATGAGTCTGAACGTGGAAGCCAAAACAGAGTCCACATTTCGAGAATCATCATCATCGAAGATGCAGATTATCTCGGCCATAAAAGGCAACCACTCCTGCGCCGGATGATGGAGGCTACAAGCCAAACCTCCCGCTTTATCTTCACTGCGCAAACACCTTCCAGAATGATCGACGCACTTCGTAGTCGGATGCAACACCTTCGTCTTACAGCAGTACCAAGAAGACGAATCGAAGCCCGATTGAAGGAACTTTGCGAAGCAGAAGGCGTTCAAGCAGTACGCGGAATTCTCGGTGACATTGCGCACATTTCTGAAGGTAACTTGCGCAAGGCCATTTTTACAACCGAAGTCCTTGCATTACGTAATTTACTTGGAGAGCGAGCAAATCTTCACCGTCTGCTCACAATGATTTCAACGAATGAGGTACAACGGATGATAGAAGCAGCACTCAGGGGGCAGGTCGTCGATTGGCGATGGGAGAAGGAAGGCTACAAGAACGTCCGGAAGCTCAAGGGAGCACTCGGAATCTACGATGATATAATCTCTCAACAGAGCCTCGAAGCTGAAGATGTTGTTGAGCAAGCGCATCAGGTTCTTACAGGGGGACGGCTTAATCTTCCAGAAGAACAACTGAACGCAGCACTTGGAGCCATAGCGGATTGTGATGTGCGGCTTCGCCGATCCTCTCAAGGGCGCATCCAAATTGAACAAATGCTGCATGCTTTCGCAGCAATACGACAACAGTAATCTCCATCAGAGAGGGCGTTTTGGCAACGCTGGGCGTGTAGCACAGCTGGATAATGCGTCGGCCTCCTAAGCCGAAGATCGCGGGTTCGAATCCTGCCACGCCCGCTTTATGCGCTTATTTGAGTGTGAGACCAGCGAAGAAGAGATATGTGGGCTGCGCATGGTTGTCATGAGTGCGATGGAACCCGAAGAAGAATCCATCGTTGCTCGAACACGGCGAACCCTCAAATCCCTGCCTGATCCATATGGACATGGGTTCTCAAGAAGTGAGGATCCTTTGGAACGAACGCGTGAAGCGTGGCAGAAGAGCGAGATGTTCAGGATGAAGAGCGGTCAAATTGCAAACAACACCTTCTTCCTCGCTTTTCGTAATGTGGTAGGCCTCGGAATTGCAACAACGGCTGTCCTGTTTGTGATCGATTCGACAATTTTTCCTTACAAAACACCATTGCTCATCCTCGCAATATGGTTGATTCCCGTTTTGGCTGCGTTCGTGCCACCAATTGCTGGAAGTGAGGCAACATGGTCCGCAGTGGAGGCGAAAATCTCTCTGCGCGAACAAGGTGGTTTCGGTGACGGGAAACGTCACACCCTAAGAGCACAGCCAGGGATGGATCGGGTACTTGAAGGGCTTCGCGATGGACGGCGCCAAAACTACATCAGCGCGTTCTTGGCAACAACGTCGCTGCTGGCGTTGTTCCTCTCAATGTTGATTACACCGGGTTCCCCTGCGTGGAATTTACTGCTGTTAATTTCGATGACGGCAGGGATTGGATTGAGCATTCACTCCATTCTCACCACGTACTACATCCGTCTTCAGGCAGACTCAATGCCTTTACTTATTCACTACGCTCCGACACATCACCCCACACAATTGGGTTCCCCTCTCGGGCAGTTGTTGCAATCACATTTGGATCCTGATTCACAAATTGAGTGGGGCGAATGGGAACATCGTTTTCATGAACAGATTTTGCCAGGAACAGATCCTATCCAAGCAAGAGAACGCCTGTTGTTCCTACTTCATTTGAATGCAAACGACATCATTACCGATACAGAAGTCTTTGAATCACTTCGGGATTTCATGTCTCCAGATGCCATAGAACGAATCCTGCTTTCAGAAGAATCATTCTTTAACTGGCGTACAATTCAACGTACCCTCGAACACGCAAGGGCTTGGCAACCAGGCGCTTTTAGACTCTTTGAACGACTTCAGAACGACTTTCTTTCCGGTGCTTCAGAAATTCTCCTTTCTCCATGGAGGATGGACATTTCACTTGATTCAACATGTTATGATGGATCTGGAAGTCTCTTTATCGTTCTCAACAATCAGACATTTGACGCAACCCACGTTCGTGTCGAAGTCCAAGTACCGGGTGGAGAACCTCAATCCATTGACCATCGATTTGAATTGGCGCCATGCCCCCCGCCACTCAAGGCGATTGAACTTAGCAATTCATCGGAAGACGATGTGTTGAGTTGGCTGCCCCGATATCTTGAGCGTACTGTTGTCTTGTGGGTTAACGTTGCATGGGATCGAGGCTTCAAAGGTGATGCACAAGTACAAGTTACTCTTAGGGATGACGACAATTTAGTATTAGGATCACGAATTGTAAGGACGAACGTACTACCTCGGGAAAATCGGCAACGTATTGAACGAATTCGTCAATTGCTTCGCGTTCGACGCTTCTCAGAATTGGACCTTCCCGCCTTTTCCAGTAATTGAGTAATAGGAACAGAAGCGCTTTGCTTATTGCGGGGTTTAACATCGGCTAGAACACTGGGGATTCGGTATGGAAGCATGGGATGTTGTGGTTCTGGGCGATGGCCCTGCAGCGTTGTCCGCCGCCGCACAAGCATCCAAAGATGGAGCCAGTGTTCTGTTGATGAGCTCTTCAGGTCTTGGTGACGGAGGGATGGATGCAATGAGTGGAATCGCCTGCCACATCCAAGAAGAGAGCAATCGCGGGCATCGGGAAGACACCATCAAAACGGGCGTTTTTTTATGCGATCAAGACATTGTAGCGAGCCATACAACGAAGGCTTTGAGAATTGTAGACCTTCTTGAGCGCCGAGGCGTAAATTTTCGCCGCGATGCAAAAGGCATCGTCAAAGGCCATTATGCATCAGGACATTCCAAGCCGCGCCTGTGCAACGCAGGAGATTCAACTGTTAGAGAAATACAACAGGTGTTAGAGGAACAGTGTATGAAACACGGGGTTACTCGACGTGGCGACCAGATTCCTCTCGAGTTAATGCATACGGAATTTTCAATCAATGGGTTGATCGCCTTAGACATGTTGAACGGGCGAATCCTTTCCATTCAATGCAAAGCACTTATTGTCGCAGACGGTGGATTTGAAGGCGCATTTACCAGCGGCTCCGCATCTCTTGGGATGGATTTTGCACACCGTGCTGGTGCCCCATTACGAAATATGGAGTTTATTTCAGAAACCCCACTTGGAGTTGTTGGAACAAACCTCGTTATTCCTCAATCCATTCTTTCCGATGGAGCCACCCTCCACACCCCTTCAGGAACAGCCTTAGAAACTTCACCAAGCACGCCGACATCGGAAATATGCTCCAAGATGCATGAAGCAGGAGTGACCGTTCTCGATGCACGAAATCTTGGAGAGCATGCCGATTGGTGGACGATCTTATTTGACAACGTCAAACAACGAACAGGAATTGACATGAATCGCCAAACCATTGAAGTCGCACCAATTCCAAACTACACGTTGGGGGGCCTCCCAGTTGATGAAAACGGTAGAGTTGTTCTCCAATCTTGGGCCCGTTGGTTCACAGGACTTTATGCTGCGGGATCCGCCTCATCCAGCGGTTTTCATGGAGCAGATGTCCTCCAAGGCAATCGCCTCCTCGATGCAATTGCTGGCGGGGAAGCAGCTGGATCACATGCCGCAGATTGGATTGTGAAACGCAAATTTACTGGCACCGCAAAGCTTGAAGAAGCATTTGGACTTGCTGAGGCAGAATTGAGTATGCTCGGCGAAGAAACGGAGGGTGCGGTTCAACGTCTTAATCCAGTTGTCACCCGCCTCAAGGAGATTCTGACTTCCTTACAAACGCCTGCAACCGTAGCCTCAGATTATGAACAAGCCCTTGAAGTGCTGGAACAACTATCCGTTCAGAGCGAACAATTGTATTGCGATCAGACATCACTGATTGCAAATCAAAATCTCTTGGAAATCCTACGCATTCAATCCGCTATACGCATGGCTTTGGCCTATGTTCAATCTGCATTACGACGAACCGAATCTCGTGGCCTTCATCAGCGCTCAGATTTCCCCCAGTCCGATGATGAACAACTTCACCACAACCTGATTTTCCATGATGGTACCTGTGCAACATTAGCGCTGCGTAAAGGACCATCCGGAAACTGGATTTTACCCCCATCCTCTGCGGTTTGATTATTTGTCCCGTCCGACTGGGACGTACATGTCAGAAGGTACACTCTTCCAACGTATTTTGTCTGGAGAGATTCCTTCCCATAAGATTGCGTCCGGTGAAGGCTGGTATGCTTTTCTTGACATTTTTCCCCGGCGAGAAGGACACACACTCGTCATACCAACAAAACCCGTTCAGCGGATTGCTGAACTGGACGTTCACGAACGCTCTTGTTTGTTTGAGGGCGTGGTTTTGGTGCAAAATCTCCTCTCAAGGCACTACGATACAACCGATTTCACAGTGGTTGTCCACGATGGGCCACTCGCTGGTCAGGAAGTCCCTCACGTTCACGTTCACATTTTGCCGAGAACACCGGGTGATTCAGGGACGACTTTAGCAGCGATGTGGCCGATAACCGATACCAATCAGCCGAATCACGAAGCATTGGCTCTGCTTGCGGAAAAAATTTCCTCGGGGGGCTAATCTTGGCGAAAGGAGTTGCACCTTTCGATGGCGCAGTAGACCACAGGGGGGAAGCGCTGCCCGTGCTATCAAAATCATCAGCGAACATGCAAATGGAGAAACTTCTCAATACTCCGATGCCATCTTTCGACAAAAAAACACCAGGGAGCCCTTTTTGGACTAAACTTGCGTTTTTTTTCTGCCGCAGAACTGCTGCAAACCAATTTCGTACGATTGAATATTCTGGAATGGAGCACATCCCGCGCGATCGTGGTTCACTCTGTGCATCGTGGCACACCAACGGACTCATCGATCCGCTTGGGATTATGCTCGCTCATCCAAAAGAATTCGTGATGGGTGGACGCCACGATCTGGTAACACGACCAATCCTGTCTTTTTGGACGCGAAGATTAGCGGTTCAGCCGGTTGTCCGTAAGGCAGAACTTCTTCGAGGAGGTTGTTCTGAGGAAGAGGCCACAAATCTCAATGGGCGTTCGCTTCTTACGCTCGCAACGGGTATTTCAAGTGGGTTTGGATGTGTTTTGTTTCCTGAGGGGACCAGTCATGATTTAGCCCATATGATACGTTTCCGAACTGGGCCAATGCGAACCGTCCTCGCAGCTGCAGCCATTGCAAAGGGAGCAGGAAAGAAGTGTCCAGTATTGCAACCAGTAGGCCTCCATTTTCGAGTACGACACCACTACAGAACCGATATGTGGGTTGAATTTGTGAAGCCCTTTCACCTTCCAGAGGATGAAATCCCTAAAGATTTGATTGCTGCAGTACAAAAAAGGGAGTGGGTTGAACCACCTGGCGATCTTGTCCGTTCACTCCGGGATGGTCTGCGACCCCACCTTCTTCCAATCACACCAAACGCTTCCAGCTGGGATGAGCATGGAGCTTACCACGTTATTGCTCAAGTTGAGGCTAGAATGAACAAGAAACGGTTGAATACATGGCGTAGTGAAGTTCTAGCAGCCCGCTCAGTAAGGGATCGGTATCAAACCGAGCAAGCCGTTGAAGATTCCAAACCCCCTGAAGTAAACGATCCTGTTGTTGTTCAAGCGAAAACCATTCACCGGCAACTTTCCGAACGGGGCCTCGACGGACGCGATTTAGATTCATCTGGACGAAAATTGCGAATGGGCAATCCAGTCCAATTCGTAGGCTTCTGTGTAAAAACTGCGCTTATGGCCGCTCTTCTCCCGGTGTTCATTCTCTCTCTTTCCCCGCAGTTAATTCTTGGGCGGTTTTTAGGAGATAGAACCGATGAAGGTGTCGACGCGAGGACAACGTATCAATTCCTTGCAGCGATGTTTGGGTCAGTGCTACTGTGGCCTTTTTTTGCATTGATTGGAGCAGGGCTGATATATTGGAATGCAACGAACCTCAGCACGATTTTTTCGGTTGACTTCGAGGGATTCATCGAAACCGGGTCGGTCCTTGCAATGCTTTCAATCTACGTTTTGATGTTTCCGCTCTTTTGGTGTTCAGGCCGTATGTTCGGTCTTTGGTGGGACAGTTATGTCGACATGCGCAAAGGCTTCAAACGCATTACTGCGAGCAAGCAATACAGACAAAATCTTGAATTTCAATTGCAAGCCCTAATCAATGAATTGCATTCCACTTTAGAGCGTTGAGTTCAAATTACCCCATCGCACCGGTGGGGTATGGTCGATTCAGGTCATGCGCAGAAAATCCGTCAGTGGCTTGCTAGTGAACGGCTCGAAATTAGAGACAAAAATGACCCTCGCGCAGAGTCGCATTTGTTAGTGCGTTACCCTCCCGGGCCTCAAGGTCACATGTTCGCTGTTGTCCTTCCAAAAGGGCGAGATCTTGTGTTTGTTTCGAGCATGACGCGTGTCGACTTGGGGCAACAAGATCAAATGAAGCAGCATATGGAGGAGGAGCCAGAAGTCTGGTTTGAATGGGTGCACGAGTGCCGCCTGTCTTTGATGCGTGCCGAGCTTGACTGGGGTATACACATGGGTCACAACGGAAAAGAAAAGCCAGGACCACTTCAAGCGTTTAACGTGAGTTTACCAATTTGGTACGACGGTCTAAACAAGAACGCATTGATGCACAGCCTTCGACGGCTTTGGCTTGCGAAATTGAGTATGATTCATGAAATTAAATTCGCTTATGGCCCGGGTAAAGGCGAGCCAGGGCCAGTCGACGATTGGGCGGGACAAAAGAAGGGCAAGAAATCACAAGCTAAGATTGTTGAACCTGCCGAAATAGAGTACAATGACATGATGCCGTTCGGAACCGGGCTCGACCCTGAAGAATGGGCATGATTGCGTCATTCTGAGTCGCATCGAACTGACGCGAAAGGGTCGCGGTTAAGTACTGGTAAACGTTGCTGGTATTCACACAGGTGATACCATGCGTCAAACAACCAAATCGATAACCCTCGTAACTCTTTTCCTCCTCTCGTTATTCTCAGGTATGGCAATCGGTACAGAACGGGCGGAAGCATCTCAAGTTGTCATTACAGAAGCGGTTCGAATTGCGGATGGAGGGACCTCTTCCGACAACCAAGCTGCAGTTGCTTCTGACAGCGAAGGAAACGTGCACATTGTTTGGGCTCGAAACACGCAACATCTGTACTACTCGATGCTTTCACCCCGAGGTGAAATCCTGATTGACGCAACACAAATCACCAGTCCGGGCCTTCACAAAGTTTGGCATCCCGACATGGTCATCGATGACAATGATCGTATCCATCTGGTTTGGGCGGACAAATCGGGCCAACACAAAATCATGTACACCTCCATCAATCCTTACCTTGCTCCGCTTGATGGTATGGCGGCCCAAGATACCGCAATCTCTGTCATCGATGACACTATTATTTCCATGCGCGCACAAGATCGTGACTGGCCTTCAATCGATGTTGACAGCCAAGGCAATCTTCATATCGCTTGGCAAGATTCATACGATGAATTGCAGCGATTTTTCAATCAGCCGCAAATCTACTATTCGATGATTCAACCTGAGTTTAACGGCGGTACGGTACTGACGTTGTTTGAGGATACGCTACTCACTCCAATCATCGGACACAAAGGACATCCGGACATTGTTGTTGATTCAAACGATTTGGTTCAAATCGCTTGGGACGATACTCGTGGGGGTAAAGTCGAACTCGTCTTTTTGGTCGATACCTCGGGTTCAATGTATTCCGAGTGGGCCGACGTATGTACCGTTATTTACGGCGGAAACTTTGCTGCTGGCGGATACTTCCAAGGGCTAAAACCGATGCTTGAAGAAGGTAACATGACGGTTTATGAAACCATATACGGACTCGGCAACACATTACCAGGCGCAGCAAGCAGTGGAAACTGCCAAACGCACAATAAGAATGCAGGACCACGCCAAACCGCTCTGGGGATCGCTCCAGGCGACGATTCTGGTGGAATTCGTAAATTACCGGGAACGGTATACAACGGAAACACATATTCCGGTTATTCTGGTGAAGATTGGGGCCCAGGAACCAATTGGGCGTGCCTTTCTTGGAAAGACGCACAAGGAAATGTACCAGGAAACCCTCCTACTCAAGACGATCACAAATGGAATCCAAACGCCACGAAAATCGCTATTCCAATTTCCGATGAGGGTCCAAAAGACGGCGACCCCGCACAGCAAGCAGACGATACAACCTCGATTGAAGAAGCACACGACAACTGCGTCAATGCTGGTGTTGTACCGGTTGGAATGTACGGACAAACCTACGGTGGTGCAACAAGCGTACAATCACACTTCAAGGATTTGGCACAGTGTCCAAACGGGGTTCAGAGTACAGCAGCACGCAACTGCCCTGGTAATACCATTCGATCAACCGATGCAGGTGGGCAAGTCTACGAATTCCCATCCGGTAGCGGTGGCGCAAGTCAGATGGCCCTCCTCGTTGAGGCAATGGTTTACATCTCAACCAACAACTCTCGTGAAATTTACATGTCGGTTCTCGACCCGTATGGAAAGATGAACAATGACCCAAGCTGGACCCCGGGTGTTTCTGGTACAGTTGCCCAGAACGGTAACTACATCGAAGATACAGGAAAAGGATCAGAAGGACACCTTGTTGTCGTCAACGACACTCGTGTCACTATCGATGATGCATATTCATTCCACCCATCGATCGGCGTTGACATGGAAGGAAACACACACATCGCTTGGATGGACGGCCGTGACTACGGATTTGAAAAAGACGTGAATTACGAAATTTACTACACAAAACTTCGCCTTCAAGGTGCCGGTGAATTCGATGGTCGGGACGATGGACTTTCTACGTACGCCATCAAGAAAATTAACGATACGCCAATCTCGAATGTTGAAACGAATTCTGGGCTGGCCCCGAACGCACCATGGGGTGGAAATTCTGTGTTCCCATCCCTGTTGACCGATGATCAGAATCAAATTCACATCGCTTGGGTAGACTCGGGTAACGCATCGGCAGGCGAGGAACTTCTCTACGTTCGATTGAATTATACATCAGCCGTAGGTGATGGTTTCGTTGCATTGGACCCTTGGGAAACGGTTGCAATCACCTCTTGGTCATCAAACAAATTGGGTCCCAACTCAGGTTACAAACCAAGCATTGGGATGCCGCCTGCATTCTCAAACGATCTTGGAAGTGGAGCCCACGTCGCTTGGTCAGACACCAACAAATGCAACGATGAAACCAACAACAATCGATTTACGATTTGTTATTCGCACGTTCTCACCGGACAGGTTGACGTTGACTTTGACGACGGTGAAACCTTCTACCACGTTATTGAACCGGGTGAACAAACCATCTACAATCTGACGATGAACAACTCAACGCCCGGTCCGAAAGACCTGGTCGCGGATTCATACGGACTCAACATCACGGGTGTTCCAACCAATTGGACGGCTACACTCTTCTTTGCCGATAACCACACCGCAATCTTCCCAGACACAGAAATCTTCCTTGAGGGAGGAGAATCAATCCGATTCTATCTCCGTGTGCGCGCTCCGTCCATTTATCAGGCAAATGCGGATGAACTTGCGGAAATCCGTGTTGATGCAAAGTCCTACAAGGATCCTGCAATTCGTTCCGAAATTACTACACTAACGCTGATGGATGTTGTTCATGGAATCGACCTTGATGCATCGCACAGTGTAGCGGATGTCGAGCAGGGACAAACAGCGATTTTCTCGATCACGATTACCAATACAGGAAACGTGGCAGACACGTTCTTGTTTTGGGATCCACAGACCCTCGAAGGACGCCAAGAATGGCTGCTGCCGTTCGCCTGGGATGTCAATTTCCCATTAAGTGTTCAACTTGATCCACAGCAAACCGTCACCAAAAATCTAGAAATCAACGTTCCAACATCGGAAGATCCCGGTGCCTTCGTTATTTTGCTCAAGGGCTGGTCTGCTGGCGAACCGATCAAATCTGTCGAAAAGGGAACATACGATATCCTTGAATTGGGTGTATTCGTATCCATCCGCTCATCGAACAACATTGTGTTCAACATTACGGACCAGGAAGCAATGGTTACGCCAAAGCCGTATGCTTTGAATGCACTCGATCCAAATTGCCATGTCTTTGAAATCGAAGTTGAGAAATATTTCGATTCTGGTGACCTTGTATTCACAACACCTGGAACTACTGGAAACGATGATAACTGGACAACAGAAGTAATCTTCCCGAATGGGCTTAATCTGAATCCAGATGGCTTATCTTATCCGTGGGTTCTCATGTCAGGTGATGAATTCAGAATGCACGTTGTGAAGGTTAAGATTTGTGCGCCCGATGATGCCCCAGCTGGCCTCGGTAAAGCCGTCACCATCAAAGCACACCTGAAAGGCTATCCAAAAATTTCCGCCGCAAAAATTCTCCAGGTTGACGTCGACCACGTCTTCAGCCTCTCGACCAGCATCGATTTAGTCGATAATGAAGAGCTTAGCGTTAATCCAGGTGAATCCATTGTGCTGCCAACGACGGTCTACAACGACGGAAACGGTCCAGACCGATTTGACTACACACTTGCGCGAGTAACCGACTCCTCGGGCGTGGATGTCATTTGGGACATCACCATTCCACGAAACACACTTGAAGAGTTGGACTCGAATTCCTTCCAATCGTTCGAGGTACTGATGAACGTACCACAACAAGTTCCAGCAGGAGATTATACCGTTGTGTTCCATACCAAATCCGAACAAAAGGATGAGGACGCATCGGGTCGTATGACTCGCTTGCGCGACGTTACTGAGATAACCGTCACTGTTCGCGAGTTCTATGACATGCAAATCACAATGGATCCCACCGTTGACAACGATGTGAAGACCTCTGCACCAGGTCGTGTTGTACGGTTCACGGTTAACGTTACCAATGCAGGGAATGTACCTGACACTCCGACATTGAACAATCACTCAACAACTCGGTCAGGCAATGATATAACGGTCGATGAGATTCCCGGGATGGGAGTTCTAACCGATTGGGATGTCTCTTGGCGTGTTCTTCGTCAAGTCGGTCTCGACTTGGAAACCGAGGAAGAGTGTGAAACAACTGACTCAACAGTTTCTTCCTTCCCAGAAGATCGTTGTGTCTATCTGCAAGACATCGATGAGTACCGTCTGCCCGAAATGGCACCTTATGAAACATATACGATGGTTGCAGTTGTGGCAGTTAATCCAGAAGCACAACTCCTCACTCGAAGTCTTGGCCTCAAAGTTGTCTCGATGATGGGCGACGCAGAAGCTGGAGGAGACCACGATGACACGCCATCATGGGACGGCGATTTGCTGGATAGCAACGAAATTATCATCACCGTTAATCTACGCGCTCCAAACCTCAAAATAGAACTTGCAAAGGAAGATACGAAGTCAGCAGATGTTGGCGAGTCGATCCCAATCAAGATTGAAGTCTGGAACGACGGGAACGTGCACGCTACCGACATCGAAGTAATTCTTTGTGAGTACGATGATGACGACATGCGAAAGGAAATCCAGAGGAATGAGAACACCTGTGATGAAGACAGCGTTGTCATGCGCCAAGTAATTGGAGCACTGGATAAGCCAGATGCAACTGGAGATCCGACGTCGGTTGTATTCTACATGTTGTATCCTGTTACAGCAGGAAGTAAGAACGTCTACGTTGTTGTTGACCCGGGCAACAAGATTGTCGAAGCAGATGAAGGCGACAACGTCATGAGAATTGATAACGAGCTTGGATCCTCCAATCCATTCATGGACGTAGCAGGAGAGGTTGTGGGTAAGGTCGCCCTTCCGACCATGATTATCTTGCTTACACTCTCGCTCTTCAGTGTGCTTTATCTTGTTGGCCGCGGCCGCAGAGCAGCGGTTAAGGATAGGATTGCAGAGCAGTCTTCACTAATGTCCGTCCTTGGCGATGAAGCCAACGATTGAGTGATTTAACCAAGCCACCATCGGAGGCCAGGATTGTCGTCGATGGCGACGAATTCGCCCGAACGATCAGCTCTTTGCTGTTCGACGAGTTCTCGTACTCGTGACATTACTGCTGTAATGTCGTTCTCGCTGAGGTTCAACTCTTTTGCCATCAATCCAAGGTTGGGTTTAACTCTCGGTGTTTCAATCAACGCATGGACCATTGTTCGCTGGGAATAATCCTCGAAATCAGTATCGACTGCGGCAGAGACGCGACCTCGGATTTGCTGATGTAAGGCAATGACGGCATCCCGCTGGCGGTCCAATTGTTCGAGTTGTTCGTTCAACTGTTCAAGATGAACAACCCCTTCAGTCACGCTGATTTTCTTCCGTCCACTTACAACTTCCGCAATTGGCTGAACATGCTCAGGCAATCTTGAACTCAACCTCAGTGGACCTCCAGACGGTAGCCTTCGACGCTCTATTTTGAACAAATCCGGACCGAGGTCAACTCGTAGTGAGAATGCTTCACATACTCTGAAAATGGTTCGGGGAGGCCCACCTTTCTCACTTGGAACTTTCATTTTTTCAACAAGATTACCGCGTTCGAGTTCTTTGAGATGTTTCACAATTGCTTGTTGGCTTACACCTATCAATTCAGCCAATTGCATTGGGTAGTGTGGTTCGCGGACCAATCGCTCAAGAATCAGCCGGCGTGTTTTGTTTTGAAGCAACATTAACGAGCGTTCAAGATTATCCATACTACTCAACCTGTAGTTAGGTAGAGAAGGACTCATTTGAACTCGTCGGAAAAACAGAGCGGTTTCTTCAGTCTTCATCCCATGATTGCCAAGCTTCGTCTTTTGCAACAGGAATTTTCCGGTCGTTCGATGGTTTTTCTTTCTTCACAACCGCTGGTGTGCTTGGTTTTGGTTGGATGGGTGGCGTCGGAAACGGATCGGCAACCTCCTGTTCTTGCTGTTGTGGCGTTGCAGATTCAACATCACCCCGCATCAATGCATACACTTGTTCCGTTGTGAGCATACTTCCAGATTGTACATCCTGTGCACCATCCATTTGTGCAGGCGCGGATTGATTTCGTTGTTGTATGTATTCTCCGGTCCGGACGTCAAATCCTATGTCTTCTGTTGTGCCTTCATTTATGCTGTTGATTTGTTCTTGAACAACATCTGGAGTCAAATCGGTTAGCGGAATCAATTTTCCATCAGGTCCAACGACCATCATTACGCCCTTTTTTCGATTTTGTGCAAATGCGAGAAGAACACCGGAAAGAGGTAACAGGAAGATGCCTAGGCAACAGAAGGAACCCCCGATTAAAACCCATGGAGAACCAACCAAATCGCTCTCCATTTTGTCGATGGAAGTAAGCCAAACCGTCTCGTTTGAGCATGGGCCTTCACACTCAATCCGCAGGAGATACTCGCCTTTCTCCAACTCCCATGTTCCAAGAACCGCATACTCGACACTGCCATCTGCGGATAGTGCTCCCCAGTCGAGCTTACACTTCGATTCACTTACAGCGTCATTTATTTCAGAGCCGTTGCGCTCAAAGAGAGTCACATTGCCTTCAAAATCTGTACCGTACGCACGATAACACCCTGCCTCATCAATTGTAACGGCTTCTTGGTTCACAGAACCGGTTGCATCAACGGACAGTTCGTTGTTTCTTTGTGGATCGAGAGCGTCCCCGAAGGTGTTCATCTGACCGATGACAATGATGCTACCAATGACGAAACACGCCATTGATGCAATGAGCATACGGAGCGGCCAGGGGTTCTTCTTTTCGCTCTCCATGCATCGTGGAAGTACCACTCCCCAAAGAAGGCTCGCTTTTTCCTTTCACAATCCAAGGGCTTGCAATTTTTCAGGAAGGTACGTTTCGGTTACGAAATCAAGACCGTATTTTGCAAGCGATTGTTGCTCAGCTTTCTTTCCGACTTCGAGCATCATATTGATTTGTTCTTGCCACCAACCATCAGCAAATCGCGGATCGCTTAATTCAGCATTAAGCGCTTCAATGTCTTTCTTAGAAAGATCATCACTGGGCAAATCGTAGGCAAGAATATCATCCGCAGTAATTCCGAGGTAGGTTGAGGTTGGCGTTGCTAAATATTCTGAAATATGGGCTGTTTTAATCGCACCATAGGCAATTGAAGCAAAGATTCGGAACGACCAGGGGTCTCCGTCAAGGAACACAACAACGGGCAAATCCCATTCCTCACTCATACGCTTCATAATTCGGCGCGTTGAACGAGCAGGTTGGCCTTTTAGATGCAGTAATGCACACTTAAAGTCTTCATCAAAACCATTCTCGACGAGGCGGTCAAACATACCTCCAGTTTCTATTGCCATGATGAAGTTAACGTCATGCTCTAAGAATTCGATTTTCTCTGCTTCAACATTGTATGGAACACCATAACCACTGTCGCCAACGTCGTCTCGAGCATTGATACGCATCCATTCACCGCGACGGTTTCGTTCACGAAGTGTTAGGTTTCCTATCATTCGAGCCCCATCTTCTTCAGGACGTAGTTTGAAGTCTTCTCGGAGACAACGTGTGACAATCTCCAGGTCTTCTGCGAGGTTGTTGCTTTCGTTTTGAGATTGGAATTTTCCAAGTCCCCAACCTTCCGATATGTAATACATTTCACGAAGGGTGGATGATTTCCCATCATCGATCATGCTTTCTATGAATTCAATAACATGCAGCGCTCTGAGCAATTGTTTTGCAGATCCGAGGCTTGTAGCATCACGAATTGTCTGTTTTCGCCCGTACTTGTAAACGCCAAGTTTGGCATCGAACCCAATGTTGTTTTTTGTACGAACAGGTAACGTCATTGTAGGAGGCTCCCCCTTGACGATTCGGTCGTACATTTCACGAACAACATCATGAAGAGCCGTCTTCGTTTCCTCAATGGATTTTCGTTCAGCCATCAGTAATCACCTCCGAACAACGTTGTCTGCATCGTGTCACTGGGAGGGGCGTTTGGTTCAGATTCATCCACGCTTTCATCGTCTGAGCTTTCGTTCACATCCAATGGTTCATCGTCTTCAGGGAGCGGGGCATTAAGCGCTTCTTCTTGTCTTCGAATCTCTTCAAGCAATTTTTCATCCATTTTTGTTGCACCGATGACTTCTTGAGAACCTCGATAAAAGACGTCGGTTTCATTCCAATCGCCCTTCTCTAAGTCCGCAAGGCTGTATGAAATGACCGTTTGTACTCCGGGTTGCAACGTTTCAAGTTTCCAAGCCCAAACGCCCATTGCTTCTTTTCGACCGCCCAGATTATTGTTCACCATGCTCGCACCCTGACGTTCAGGCCAATTGACAAGCATGGTGTACGATCTCGCGCGAGAGGTGTAATTGTAGAGTGTGATATGGACGTCGGTTTGTTTGGTCGCTTTATTCCATGTTGTTGTGGTCTCTGCTATTACCGCAGACATAATCTTGGTGATTGAAGCAGCTAAATCTGGAACCGGGAGTTCAAGCAAGGAAGCAGATTTCTCCGCAATGGCTGGAATGATGTCATTGATAAGTTCGAATTTCTCTTTTGTCTTGCCCATTTTTTTCTGCTTTTCCAGATGCTTCCTTAACCCTCGCCCCATCTCAAGCATCGCTTTGCGCGCTTCTTCCATCACTGTTTCATTATCAGAAAGCGCTTCCTTTGCCTCGGATGTAAATTGTACGTTGGTGCTTGCGAGGTGGACAAGAATTGCTGCGGGGCCTTTGGGGACGCCCCGGCCACCCGCTTGATCCAAACCATATTGCCGCCAATCCACGCTCTCAATCGCTTTGGTCAACAAGCAACCACCTTGCTGATACATCAGAGGGACGCGATTTGCAAACCGAAGTATTTCCACTGGCTTATCTGCTGTCATCCCTTCACCAAAAATCAAGCCAACCTCCACTTGGAATGGATTGCCTTGTGCAACGCTTGGCGCGCGAGTCATGGTGGTAACGAATTTTGAATCGATGGTTTTTGAAAGACCCTTTTTGATCAACAATTCCTCGATAGGGGAAAGGCATGATGTAGGCGGGTTGAGTAGTTTGACCGATTTGCCTTTGAGTTGACGTTCCCCTTGAAACGCTTCGAGCAGTGCCCGAACTTGTTGTGCAGACAAGGACTTTGGTTTGAGCTTCTCTTCAAGTTCAGAAACCTCACACAGTTCTTTGGCTGCACGCTGAGAGACACCAGAAAAAGTACGCCGGAGGAAGGTTGTCATTCTCGATTCAGTGGATTCGGAGCAAAGACGCTGAAGTTGACCCAATTCGATTCCTTTTGGATGGGGCTTGATGGCTTCAACTCGCCCGGGCAGACGTTCCGTCACGCGCTGCCAATGATGTTTTTCCCCATCAGGATCGATGAACAGAATATCTGCATGAGGGTTGACGATACTTGTCATTCGGAGGTATTGCCAAACAGATTGGCGCCCGCGCTGATATTTCGCTTTCATTGTCGTTCTGATTCGGAGCCCGTGGACTTTTTCTCCCCAATCGATGCGGTCTTGATTTGATTTAATGGCCTTATTTTTTCTTGTATCGAGGCCAATATCAACCGAAACCGCTGTAGCCTCTTTTGCGATTTTTGATTCCACATGGGTTGGATCACCAGTTGTCAATTGTGAATACATGACTACACCGGTTATTCCGATACCTTGTTGCCCTCTGGACTGTCGAATAGCGTGGAACCGAGAACCAAACAACAATTGGCCAAACACCTTTGCGATACTCGCTCGTGGGATTCCTGGGCCGTTGTCTTCAACTTCTACCTGAAGGATGTCCTTTTTGTTGTCGAGTTTTGATATTTTAACGATAATATCAGGCAAAATTCGTGCCTCTTCACATGCGTCTAAGGCGTTATCAACCGCTTCTTTTACTGCAGTGATAAGAGCTCTGTTAAGGGTATCAAATCCGAGAAAGTGTTTGTTTTTCTCAAAGAATTCTGAAATTGCAACCTGCTTTTGGTTTGCTGCCATTTTTTCTGCAATGCTCATACCGACACATCCACCTCTGGTCCTCCTCCGTCCATGACTTCGGGCCAGCAGGTAACAGCAGTCCATTGGCGAGGCTACTTGATATTTCGGCCCGTTGCGGACGTAAACGATGCAATATTGTTTCAAATTGCAGAAGCCTTAGCGCCATCAGTTCCCAATCGCTTCGGCTTTCCACGGCCGAATAATTCCAGAGAAAGCACTCATTGCAACGGTCAGTGGACTGGCGAGATACAATTTTCCAGGACCCGATCGGCCTTGGAAATTTCTGTTAATTGCAGATACAGTAACTTGTTCAGAATTCATTGAAACCCCTGGGCCTGCTCCGATGCAAGCACCGCATCCAGGATCGATGAGCTTCACACCGACGTCAAGGAAAAGCTGGTGCCAGCCTTTGGAAATAGCCATGTCTTTGACAATTCCAGAACCGTATTGGATGAAGAACTCAACACCCTCTTTGACCGACAAACCCTGCTCTTTCGCAGCTTGACAAACCAGTGCATAATAGGCCATATCATCGGCTTTACCAGCCGTACAAGAGCCTCCATATGCAATATCGATTGAAACGTCGCCGATATCATCGATGTAAGCACCGTTCGTGGGGTCACTGGGGACACCCTCGTCAGGATTGCCGGGGTGTGCAACCATTGGACGAATGGATGAGAGGTCAATTTGATGGATTCCTCCATCGTAATGTGCCCCCTCGTCCGGTAGAATTGCTCGGCTACGCTGTTCATTCATGTCAAGGTGAGGCATTTGTTTTTCCATCCAATCGTACAACACATCATCAGCTTCACAGATTCCTGTTCTTGCCGAGCATTCTGTTGCCATGTTGCAAAGTGTTGCGCGCTCATCCGCAGACAGGGATTTCAGTCCAGGTCCGCCAAACTCCATTGAACGATTGAGCGTTAATTCTTTTCTCGCATGGTCTGCAAGGATGTACAGAATAACATCTTTGGCAGTACAACCTTCGCTTAGAGTTCCAATGAGTTCGAAACGAATCGACTCTGGAACCTTTACAAACGTAAATCCAGCAGAAACCAGATTGGCGTACTCTGTCGCCCCAACGCCCCAAGTCAAGGCATTGGATGCACCACCCATGCACGTATGGGAATCAGTGGCTTGAATAAAATCCGAGATCTCGATAAATTCCTCACGAGCGACTTGGTGGCAAATCCCTGGTGAAATGCCGTCCACAGCCGAGTAATCTCGAACGCCGGTATGGGCTTGAAATGAATTTTGTAGATGCCGTAATGTTTCGACCTTATCCATAAACGGTACGAACTTCGGATTGTGATGTGCATAGAGAAGATGGTCTTCAAAGACGCCGAACTTCTTTGGGTTGGTTAATTTGTAGTCTTTCCCATATGTTTCCTGAAGAAAGGTGTGGACCTGAGCAGTTGTGAACTCATGTGAATATCCTCCCTGAACTTGTGCGATAACGGGGTCATCGGGTTTGACACAGACGCCATCCGGCTGCCCAACAAGATTTCGAGCGATTATTTTCTCAGCCATCGTCATCGGGCGTCGTTCCATAGGCAACTTAGGGAGTTTAATGTCGCCAGCTTTCAATCGCTTTGAGAATTCAAACAATCCCCCTGATTCTAGAATAAGGGCTGTTACTTCATCGTATTGCGAGGTAAATTCATCCAGTTCCAAGGCTTCTCCATTCTGCAAGCGTTTGAGCATTTCATGGTCACCCATCAGTTGACCAAGATTGATGTTGTTGCGTTCATGGATTGGAGCAAAGGATGCTGCAATGACAATTCGAATACCAGCCCAGCGCTCACACTGCGCAGCAGTTTCTCGACTTGATCCAGTACCCTTTCGTTGACCTGAAACAATCACTTCAAAATTACCGTCGATGAGGGCATTCTCGCTGAAGACGCGAAGGCCATTGTGCAACAATCCAGCGTATGCATTTTTAGCAATCATTGCGGGCTCATGATCGAAACAAACCCACGCAGGCGTCATTACATCGGTATTGATGTCGTCTAAGAGGTCCTCAACCTCCAAATCTTCCATTCTCAAGTCAAGACCTTCGTACAATTGTTGTCGTATCAAATCAAGGTCTTTCGTGAGGAACAAAATGCGCTTACCAGGTTTCAGCGAAACTGAATTCGGCCCCCCTTGCATCCGCAACCCCATTCTACTCAGGGGCCCTTGTGGTTTAACCAATTCGCTACCGACGCCTCATTGTCCAAAGGACCATATTGGAATAAGGTTTAAAAACACCTTGCCAATCGTTGAAATATCTATTTCTCAATGTTCTTGAGGTGATATGTTATGGATGATCAGCAAGTTGAAGATATTGTAAAATGCCCTGAATGCGGTGGACGAAGCCTAACGCGAGACGAAACCCGTGGAGAAGTCACATGTGACGATTGTGGACTTGTGTTGGAAGACAACGTTATCGATCAGGGTGCCGAATGGCGTGTGTTCTCACCAGAACAAGGTGATCAGCGGGCGCGAACTGGGGCACCTATGACCGTTATGCTTCATGACAAAGGGCTGTCAACCGATATTGACTGGCAGAACAAGGATTATTCCGGAAAAACCATCAATTCACGCTATCGATCACAATTTTACCGAATGCGGAAGTGGCAAAAACGAAGCCGGGTTAGCAACGCAACCGAACGCAATCTTGCAATGGCTCTTGCTGAACTCGATCGAATGGCGAGCCGCCTTGAACTCCCTAAGACCGTCCGGGAAGCAGCAGCTGTGAATTACAAAAAAGCAGTCGACAAGCGACTTATTCGCGGCCGGTCGATTGAAGGCGTTGCGGCAGCATCGCTCTATGCAGCATGTCGTCAGTGTGGCGTACCTCGAACACTCGATGAGATAGGACAAGCCTCAAGGACTGGGCGAAAAGAAATCGGGAGAACTTACCGTTTCATGGTTCGAGAATTGAAAATGAAAATCATGCCAACCGGGCCAGAGGACTACATTTCTCGTTTTTGTTCCGGTCTCGGATTGGATTCAGAGGTTGAAGCAAAAGCATACGAGTTGATCAAAGCAGCACAGGAAAAAGAACTCACCAGCGGGCGTGGGCCAACTGGAATTGCGGCATCGATCATTTACATCGCATCCGTCCTTTGTGGAAAACGCCGAACGCAACGTGAAGTCGCAGAGGTCGCTGGTGTAACCGAAGTTACGATTCGTAATCGGTACAAGGAATTGATTCAAAACCTCAACATTGAACTGGATATTTGAGGAATTGAGGGTTCTTCATGAGTAAGAGCCGGGATGCTATCGCGAAAGCAACGTTCGAACTTGTGGCTGTTGAATTGGTTCAGGCATTGGAAGTAGGGACCAAAGTCTGGCCTCTACCACCCCCTCCGCTGACCGACCCAGAGTTTCCTGTTCGAACGCCTGAGCGTGATCAAGAACTGATTGCAAAAGGGTTGTCGATGCTTCATTCAGATGTGGGGATGTTCGATCGTCATTTGTCTTTCATTGTTGATTTCATTGTACCTCACCGCATGAATTTGGTCGACGATGCGTTTGAAGTCCATCAAAAATGGCTGGAGCGCCGCACAGGCGATGTTGCTAAGCGCCTGCTGTTCTGTATAGCGACAGATTGGCTTGCACAAGCCTTTGATCCCGATGCGCCGAATACGGATCGCTGGTGGCTGGCGATTGCGTTAATCAATGGACTTTCAGTAGAACCCTTTGGCCAGCCCGTACATCAAGGATATCATCTCGTAGAATCAATTGCTTTGGCTCAACGGCCAGGAACTTGGCACACAGAGCCAGCGGATGGGCCTCAGAATATGGGTTGGAACCCAAATGCAGTGATTCCTCGGACCACTACTGCGATTGCTCACGAATCCGGTACAGAAGCAGCGATGTGGTTGTTCAACTGTTTGGAAGACGATACTCTGGAACGGCGGTTGTTGTTGATGGAATGGGTAAAACTTCTTTTCGAGCGTTCGTTTCTAATCGAACCGCTCGAACTTGTTGCTGTTTTGAAACGCCGTTCTCAAGATGACAACGAAGACGTTGCAGTGAAAGTGATACGGTGTCTTTCTCGTCTTTTTGAATACAATCAAACCCAAGGCCTTGAGATTGCAGAAATCCTGCATGCTCGGAAGGAATTAAGCGTTCGTCGTGGAATGGCCGATGCACTTCCAGCGCTCTTCCGCCACACGGGTTGGCACGCAGTGCCCTTTTTGGAGTCAATGCTTAAGGATGATGATGAAAGTGTACTCGCTGCCGCATCCGCTTCGGTTGGCCAACTGAAATCTCTTGATGAGGATCTCTGGGTGAAACATCTGGCTTCACTCATGAGGCATGACGTTCCTATTGTACGCAGGAACATTGTACTCAATTTACGTGATTACGTTGAGGCATTCCCCGGGGATTCTCTGCAAATCATTCCCGCATTGTGGAACGATGGAGACGAAGTGGTTCAAGCCCGCCTTCGTGAGTTGTTAATGCGTATGGACGAAATCCATCCAGACCAATTTTCCAAACATCTTCCCTTATTGAAACCCGAACGCCTTGAGGCACTATGGATGACGATGGATGCCAGAAGAGCTGAAAGAAGTCAATTGTGGAAGGACTGGCTATCGGGACAGGGGCCCCTTCCCAACCCGGTCGTGTTCATCAAGGAAATTCACCGCAGCAGCGGAACAGTACCTGAGCAACTCCCAAATCTTGAAGATGCCCTGAATGCGTTGGACAGTTCCGTCGATGCTGACGAATGACTTGTTTTGTCAAAAATGCGACACGCTGATAATGGATGCAGCCTTGTTGAGGTGCATGAGGGGTCAAGCGATAGGTATCGTTCTTCTCCTTCTGTTGGCAATGCCGCTGCAAAACATAGCAGCACAAGAAGACGATTCAACGCTTGAAGCGCGAGAAGCTCAGGCTGAATTTTTACCCGATATGGAGGCAACTATCCTCCAATGGCGCAACATCGCAACTTCAGACGTATTGTTACTCGATCAATTAAAGATGGCAACCTACGAAGTTCACCGCTCAGAAAGCGGGCGTTTCTATTCAAATGCAATTACTCCTGAAACCATCATTGCGGAGGATATACCTGCATGTTACATGAACGATTTGAATGAAGTTTGTTCGGGGAAGTACCATTCGTTGTATTATGAACCTGAGCCTGGGACGCAAAGCAGCGTTTCTTACGCCATTGTAACGATTCTTCGAGATGGTACCCGAACCGAAGCTGTGACCATCGGAATGTCTCAAACTCCGATGGGACATTTGGAAATTGTAGCTGAATCGGTAGCACCTGAACAATTTACAGCATCATACGATGTTGTCAATCAATCAACAGTGTTTTCCTGGCGACCTTCTTGTCCAGGAACGAACTTCTTCCATGCTCTTTACGAACACAGTGTTCCAGCAACAAAATCAACATGGGATAGCATGGACGTAACTCTGGTGACGAATTTCATCCCTGCCAGCGCCTCAACTTACAGTATTGACTGGACAAACCAGTCGGTTGACAGATCTGTGTATTACACGCTCACCTGTTTTTATCCACCGTACTGCGAGGGAGATGTGTGCTATCAAGCAAGAGAAGACACCCGACTTCATAGTGGAAACACACTTGCAATATCTTTGCAGGAAGACAATCAAGCACCTCGTTATGGAGGTTCATTATCTGCACAATTCAATCCTGATGAGGATCAAACGGTGCTGCAATGGAGTGAAGTGACCCAACCAGACATTTCGAAAATTCGGATTTATCACGCATCCAAACCGATTGTCTCACTGGAACAGAGTGGAATACAAGTCCTTGCAGAATTGGAGCCAACAAGCGTTGAATTCATTCATCATCTTCCCTCGGACTGGATGCTAACCTCATACTATGCAATCGGGCTAATCGATTCCAAAGGCAACATCCAGGTCGATCAATTTGATGTTTCAGGAAAAGTAGGTCCGATTATCGAGCGTAATTTACCCATCTCGATTGCATCGTTTACAATTCAGCAACAGAATTCCACATTGCATTTCCAATGGGAACTCGATTCTCAATTTTTGGGCGGAGAGGCGGTATTGTGGACCTCTTCATCACCAAATTCTGACATGACGCCTTCTTGGGAATCGGTAACGCGACTTAATCCGAACATGCTTGAGCATCACATCACATTCTACACACTTGAAGAGGGGTGGTATGCATTAACGCTTGAAGGTACATGGGGGTCTTCGCCAAGCACACATATCGACGACCGAATTTATCTGGGAAGTAACGCTGTTTTGTTTACACCTTCAAGTGAAGAAGCGGCCTCTGAAGTGACGGACGATTCAAAGTCCACTGAAGTATTTGACTTACCAGATTTTGAGTTGATGCTCGACGATCAAAATCTCTCATTATCCAATGGAGATTGGGTCACCCTCGAATCAACAACAAACGGAAGTTTCACACTGCAGTTTACACACTCTCAGGAAAATTCGACGATTCGGTGGACGGATGCATTAAATTCGAATCCATTTTGGTCTTCTGCCTCAAAAACGGGAAATGAATTTTCGCTTACTGTAGAAGAGCCGACCAATCTTATTCATATTGAATCGACGAATGCGAACGCTGAGATTCATATTGTGCGTATTGGTATCGACTGGCCCGATGAGCAAATCAACGAACAGCAAACGCCCGATACCACCGAACCAGTAGACGAAAAAAACGTTGCAGTTGATGACTCTGTATCGTTTCCGCTTCTTGCAGTAATCGCAATAATCAGTGGCTATATTCTGATTATTTTTACTCGAAAGCCTGGACAATTGGAGCACGCTTTTTTTGAAGAAGAGTGAATTATTCCTCTTCACGAAGCGGTCCGCGCGTAATCAAAAAAGCGTAGAATCCCGTATAGGTGACAAGTAAACCAATAAGCATGAGAATGATTCCAGATGGCTCTGGTAAATGCTCACGCATAGCTGTGTTTCCAGAAAGCCAAGAAAAAGCAAGGATGATGAACCCAATTCCGGCAACCCTCGCCCAAGTCGTTTGTGGTTGCTTCCATTTTTTGATTGTGGGGACAACACCAAATTCAGCAAATGTAAATTCGAACCAACTGAGATAGAGTAGACACAATCCAGTGAGGCCAAAAACACCTTTCGTGAACGAGACATCATCCCACGGCCCAGGGGGGAGGAAATCCACAAAGGCGAATGAAAAAAAGATGAGTCCAGTCGCCAGCAAAACCTCTTTTCGCTTCGACTGCATTGAACCATCGAAGAGGAGTACGCTTGATAGCCTGTCGCTTACGAGGACCTCCATGGGCAGAGTTCGTGATGCGGTCATCGTTGCTGCAGGACTGGGCACGCGCATGCTGCCGACCAGCGCTTACATTCCAAAGGAGCTGTTGCCGCTTGTTGATGTCCCAGTGTTGCATCATCTCATTCTTGAAGCGAAAGAAGCAGGTTGCGATCGCATTCATATCATCACTTCTCCAAGCAAAGATTTCACAACACTCCAAAAGGATCTTGCATCGGTGTATTCAATGTACGAAGATGGGAATGAACTTCTAAATCCTCTCGGAGGAACGGAAGTATTTTTCCATACACAGCATCAACAAAAAGGACTTGGCCATGCAATTATGATGGCAAAGGATGCGATACAAGGGCCGTTCCTTGTTCTCTTAGGAGATAACATTCTGACGTCAAATCATTCTATTTTATCAGAGTTCAAAGCCTCGGATGTATCCAAACAACTTGTGGAATTGTACAAGTTGCATGGTCACCCATGTGCTTCGGTGTATGATGTTGGAATTGAACGAGTGGCCAATTACGGTATCGTTTCATTGAATGAGGGTGAAATCGTTGCCCTCGTTGAGAAGCCCAATGAAGAAACAGCACCCTCTACCTTTGCATTGTGTGGACGCTACATCTATGGAGAGGATACGTTTGAACTCTTGGAGCAATATTCAGTGGAAGAGTTCGGAGAAATGCAATCCATTGAATTGCTGCGTCATTGGATGCGTCAAGGAAAACTTCGAGCCCACATTCTGCCAAGCTCAGTAGCATGGTACGATTCAGGTTTGCCGTTAGAGTGGCTCAAATCGCAGGTCGATCATGCATTGCGAAGACCAGAATATGCTGAACAATTCAAACAGTGGCTTGATGAACGAATGAATTAATCCACTCCAGGTTTCCAAAACGAAAGAGGGAGAGGGCGCTCGCGTTTCATCGCTCTTTTTGCAAGATGGTCGGCTCGCTCATTCCAACGATGACCCCGGTGAGCTCGTACATGATCCCAGGAAAGCGTTCGACGTGATGCGACCTCATTCCAAACGGACTGGACGCGTGCAGCAAGCTCTCTATTTGCCTTTGCTCGCCACGCACCGGTGGCGATATTGCCTGCGTATTGACTGTCAAGACGAATACGAACTGGGTCCATTTCCTCTTCGGTTAACAACCAGCGAAGAGCTGCGAAAAGTCCGGACAACTCTGCCGTATTGTTTGAGCCAACCTCTGCTCCGATAAACTCCTCATCGTCTGTGGAGGTCTTGACAGGTCCAGAAAGTTCTGTTATGATTTCACCGCTTCCTCGACCCAGTCCAGAATCACCTTGAACGACGACAACACCCCAGCCAGCAGAGGTTGAAGCATCCACATTTTGATTACCATCACAAGAACCATCGACGTACAATGTGAGTCGAGTAGGTTCAGTCAATCTTTCACTCGCCCAACATGCTTCGATAAGCATCTGCAGACATGAGAGTCGAAACATCATCAGGGTTGCTGAGTTTCATTTTGACAATCCACCCTTCTCCATAAGGACTGGAGTTCATGAGTTCGGGAGTGTCTTCAAGATCCATATTGACCTCGACAATTTCTCCGGCCAGAGGAGCGAAGATTGGTGATGCAGACTTAACCGACTCAACAATAGCAAACTCACCCATGTCATCGAGCATCTCTCCACCTTCAGGTAGTTCGATGTAAACAATGTCGGTTAGTGCATCTTGTGCATGGTCTGTAATGCCGATGGTTGCGATATCACCATCCATTCGAATCCATTCGTGTTCTTTTGTGTAAAACAATTCTGCAGGTATTTCACTCACGCTCTCACCACCTATAGGCAAGCGGAGCAAGGGTATGAATCAACCGCTTCAAGCACATCTCATTCTGCCTCGTGAATTTCGGTTTGTAAGACGTGCTGTTCGAGGGATGCCCAAGCCTTGCCCACGTTCTTTTCACGTTCATTCTGATCAACATCGTTTTTCACACGACGGGTCATTTCTTCATCGGATTCGTTCGGGAATTGTTGGCCTAAAGTGGTGCGCATAAATCCGATTCCAATCAGTGACAAGCCAATGAGAGGGAACATCCAACCAAGTTGTAGATCCATAGAATAACGTCCAGAATCTAGGCCAATGGCGAAAACAAGCATCAAGCACATCCCAGTCCCGATGAGAATTTTTCTTGCCCTATCAGCAGGAGTCATCAAAAGCGCCTGCATGACGTGCGGTATCAAACCACCGTTTTCAGTACGTTTCTCGCATCAATTTGTGAATCTTGTAAGGTAAAAGCGCCCGATTGACTGGAGTGACCTCCAAAATCCGTCCATCATCGCGGCGACGTATGTCTTGCAACAAGGGATGGCGACTTTTCTTGTGGAGGGTCAAAAGCGTCGGTTTGTCGATTTCAAGTGCGTTTCTGACAGCATTGACAAAAGCTTCGGATTCAACCGCAAATTTACCGATTTCATCAATAACGATTACCTCGCAATTCTCGACTGCATGTTCAATTGCTGGAATCGCAACACGTTCCAATTCGGCTGTATTGAGCCCATAACCAAGAACTCGTAGTCGCGAATCGATACTTTTGTGAGCGATTTCACCTTCCTCTCCTGTAACAAGGTTGCGGACTTTGTACCCCAACCGTTCTCCATTTTCAAGAATCGGTTCCGTGCAAATACCGCCAATAATTTCTGTATCTCCCAAATTACGTGCAGACAATTCACGGACACGTTCTTCTTTGAGCATTGAGAGGACTTTTTCCATGACGGCAGATTTACCGCTTCGGGGCAGTCCCGTGATGCCAATTTTTGGATGAATGCCCATTTCCTGAATCCTCCAATTGACAAATAACGTAGTTAACTACCCCGGGTTTGAATATAAAATATCGTATTCAATGTATTGTGATGAAGCCATTCTTGAATCAGTTGATGGCTCCTTCAACCGCCGTTTCAACCCCGAGTTGCAGTGGAAGCATTTCGAGTTCGTAATTGTTTACGTTGTTGTTGGCAGACCATGCCTTTGCCCAATCGTCCAAATTTCGTGCGTTGAGCTGTTTACACATCCATTCCAGCGCTTTGTGGAGATCGCCCTTTGTCGCTGTAAGGCGACTTAGAATCGCTTGGTTCATCTCAATATGGTTCACGCTGTTGCCGAGAATGCATCCTTTGGGTATAACTGCCCATCGAAGCCTTCGCTCTTGGTGTGCGTTGACAATCGCTTGGCATGCTAGACGAGGCCCGTAGGTTTGGACTTCGGTTTTCCCAGACCACATTGCCAATTGACGTTCACTGGCTCGGGAGGGGATGTCTTTCCTAAATGCGGGATGTCGGATGTAAACATTGCCTGCCTCGTCTTCTGTGAAGTGAACTCCACGTATGAACGGTCGCGATGATTTTGTTTTGTCCCAACTTGATATGTTGCTTGAATGGGCAGTTTGGTCGATTTCACCAACTCGGACTTTCACCGTCTGTTCTTGGGTTGCAAGCCAGTGTTCTCGATCGCCAAGCCTTGGTAGCTGTGACATGTTATCAAGAATCTTGAGGATGTTTTTGCGTTCGATCTGATCTCGTGGAAGCCGCGGAACAGCCCAAGTGTTCCGTGCCCACTGGACCCATTGATCTCGATTAAGGGTAAACGATGGCACTCTGGACGAAAGCCCGTTACCGACACGTCGCAAATCGGATCTTGTAACTGGACCTATGATATTGAGAGACGCAGTACCATTCGGGGTTGATGAAATTCCAAGAATAGCAACACCTTGAGTCATTCCAGGAAACAAGAGGTTGGCTTCTTCGATCGCCCAAACTTCGTTCCAAGTGTGCTTTTCAACGAGCAACTTGCGCAGCGGGTGAGAGGATTGTTCACGAAGGAGACTGTCTGGAGCGACAATGCGCATCTTTCCTTCGGTTGAGAGGACTTGCATTCCTCGCTCGATGAACAATCGATACAGGTTTACGTTTCCGCGCATGGTTGAGAATCGAGGACCGTCCTCATTTGCAATACTGCGGAGTTTTTCACTCAAATCTTTGCGCCGTTGCGAACCGTCTTCCATACCGCGAAATCGATCTTTGATTCGCAACCACGGCGGGTTGGAAATGATAAGGCGCGGGTCTTCCTTCCACGGCCAGTCCTCTTGTAATGTGTCGCAGCGCACCACGTTTTGTTCAAGAATCTCTTCCGCAAGTGTTCGGGATAATTTTCCTTCCTCATCTCCAGCCAATGCAACCAGGTTGAGACGAATCGATTCAAGCAACAAGCGCTTTCGAGTTGATTGAACGACAAGCTCATCCACATCAACAAGCTGAAAACCACGGAACAACCGCTCCGTATCTTCCTTACGTAATTCAGAGTTTTGACCTTCGAACAACTCGCTGTGTTTTCGTAACATGCGAGCATGGAAAATACCTCCGCCACATGACATGTCGGAGAATGGAAGAGGAATGCCGCTGCTGGTTCGTTGATTGTGTTTTACAGCCTTCAATGCATCCTCATCAAGAGTGACCTCATCTTCGCTTGGTGGAAAATTGAGTTGTTTAATGTGTTTGTGAAATCCAGGAGGGAGGTCTGCAAGATGCATGTTTGTTGTCTGCTTCTTGACTTTTGGTTGAATGGTCGTCTCGAGCATTTCGGATGAAATAATAGAATCTGCAAGCCGGGGCGGCGTGGGGTGTGCTCCACGTGGTGAGCGACCGTCTGATTCCGCATCGTGCCGTGCAAGCAGATGGTCGAGAACATGACCTGGGTCGGTCAAAAGATTTGCAGGGAGTGTAGGCCACTCATCAGGTAAAAGAGCAGCAATTGGTTGATGGGTTCGAAGAGATTTTTCCCAAGCGTCAAGCCACATTTCGATTTGTGTTTGTCTGTTGTCTAAGCATCGATCTAATCTTGCATACCAGCCGCTAACCCCGTTTTGCATAGTCCGCCCCATCCAGTGGGTATTCAATCATGGTTTGAATGTGCCTGTTGAAATCATGAAATGATTCATTCTGAGAGTGAATCGTTTTGAGCGGGTAATTTTGTGAGATGAATGCCGTTTGCATGCCAGTCCCACCCACTTGAAACCCAGTCGAACAGGTCTTTTAGCTCCGCTTCACTCACTCCCGCAGCGGTCGCGATTTTCTTTAGTATCCTCAATTCACGCCGATCATAATCACCATCTGCAGCAGCGACAAGAGCACCATCACGGAGGGCGTAACGCAATGTTCTGGTCTCAGCATTCTTGAGTAAATTTGCAAGACGAGTCGTATCAAACAAACCTCGTCGAATTGAGGTCCGTGCCTCTGGATGAACCATGGCTCTTCCCATGAAACCTTCCAGTACTTGGATTTCCTCTCGAACAAGCTCTCCATCTGCGGCCGCGATCAGTACCAGTAAGTCAGCATATCGCGTACGCTCAGACGGCTCCAAATCAGCGACTCCGTCGCAAAACATAGGACTTCAGCCTTGAAGGGTATTGAGCAAATCATATCCGTCTTGCATCCAAGCATACCCAACCTTTGTCCAGTCAATCAGTTGCTGGACGGCATCAGGAACAAGGCCAATATGTTCTGCAATTTCTTTCAGAACTTCAAGTTCATCATCATCAACAGTGCCGTCGGAGGCCGCCATAAGAACTGCATCCCTGAGTGCCAGTTTACCAGCCTCTGGACCAAGTCCGTCCAAGCATTCTTCTAAAGTGGGGGGGCTTTTCAGGGCTCTCCGCAATACTTCCCGCTGATTCGGTGATAGGAGTGCTTTTCCGAGTTGTTGTTCAAACATGGCGAGTTCGTCAACCGTAATTTCCTCATCGACGCGAGCCATGTAAGCTAGCAAACGAGCATAGGCGTATCGTTCATCGCGGGGTAAGGTCTGGAGAATGTCGGGTAGCATATTATGGACTCTGATGCTTCTCCATCAAGAACCTCTCGCCTCCAATCGCGACAAAACTCTTGTTTTGCAGCGAACCTCTTGCTTCCACACGATGATTCATAGGGAAGCGCTTTTTGGTTGCGGCATGCATCCATCCGTTAACGTCCTTGGAACCGAATTGAAAACCTGCTCTTCAGAGCCGCTTACAGGCTGGTATCGCGATGGTTGTTGCAATACAGATGCAAACGACCGGGGCTCTCACACAGTGTGTTGTGTCGTGACTCAAGATTTCCTTGAGTATGCAAAATCACAAGGGAACGATTTGATGACACCAGCTCCACATTTTTCATTCCCAGGACTGAAGCCAGGTGATTCATGGTGTGTTTGTGCACGAACATGGCTCGCAGCCGTTCATGCAGGTTCTGCTTGTCCAGTTGATCTCGAAGCAACCCATGAAGAAGCACTGAAGATTATTCCGTTTGACCTGCTTGAGACGCATGCGGTTTAGACGGTGAGAATTGGAACACAAAAATTCGCATCGTCAACCAGATGAGAATGCCCCAACACAGCATGTTGGGAATCCCCAACCATTCTATCTGTGCGGGGTATTCTTTCGACAGCCATCCAATGGTTACGCTGGAACCAAGCAAACTGCCAACATAAACAGGAATCGCAGTTGGCAAAGTCCAGTTGAGTGGTTTGTGGTTGTCAAAGGTGTAATGCCGATGCACAAAGTGTGCCATAAGGCCAGTAAGGCCCCAAAATGTACCCCACAAAATCTCGACATCAACCCCTGGTAACAGGAACATCGAAAAGGTCCAAGAGACGTAAAAAACAGCGCTGTTAAACGCCCCGGCGAGTGCGAACCGCCCCAATGATCCACGGGGAGCCAACCGCTCATGTAGCATTACAGCTTCAGTCGTCATTGGTGACCACATCGCTTGATTTCCCAGTTAGAATGCGCCGTAAACGTTCGTTGTCTTCTTGCATTGCATCCATCCACTCGTATTTGACACCGAGTTGTTCAGCGAGGACACCCAATGCGAGTGAATCCTTTGGCAAACACTTGCCTCCAAAACCTCGATACAATCCGAAGATTGGGTCGAGGTGAGAAGGGCCAATTGGCTGTGCCTGCTCAGCAGTTATGATTTCACGGATGGTATACCAATCTTCATCCAATTGTTGGCAAACATCGTACAATTGGTTTGCAAAGATGACCTTTAGTGCATAAAAGGTATTTTTTGTGTACTTGACCAATTCCGCTTGTGTTGGTGTTACATGAAACGTCTGCTCTTTTCGCAGAACGCCAGCTTTTCGATGCTGTTCAAACACGCGTTCTGCAACATCTGCATGATGCGTGCCGCAGACCAAGATGTCCTGATTGGCAAAGTCTTCCAGTCGCTGTCGTTCAACAAGGAATTCTGGCGAATAGGCGATTTTGAGGTGAGGGTATTTTTCATGGAAGTGTTGGGTTGTGCCAGGAACGATTGTGCTTTTGATCACCGCAGTAAATCCATTTGGCAGAGCCTCGAGAGTTGCCTCAACAATGCTTGTATCGCATGCACCTGTCTCTGGATGTTGCGGTGTTGGGACTGCAATGTAAGCAAAGTCAACATTATCGATAACGACCGATAAGCTAGTCCCTCGCGCCGGGTCATGAACATACAAATCATGAGTGTTTTGAAAGCAATGCTCAATTGCTCCTCCAACCATTCCTGCACCAATAATGCCTATTTTCATACCATCACCTTTCCCGATACGGCCTCGGGTTAAGTTTCCCGTCTCGTGCCATAATGCTTGCTTGAAGAAGTGTTTTGGGTGTGCCACAATCAACCCAAGTTTCACTTCCAACCGATACAAGAGTTGCCTTACCTTCAGCGATGTACATTCGATTGATATCGGAGATTGAAAAAGCATCCTGTTTTTGTTTGACAGCGCTGTCAAGTTTGTCCCAGAACGTTTCGTCGAACAGGTAAATGCCTCCGATGGCGAGATTCGAGGGAGGATTTTCGGGCTTCTCAACGACATCAATAATTGAACCGCTTTCATCCAAAACAGCCACTCCGAATGCTTGTGGATGCTCCTCTTCCCTTGCTAGAAGGACGCAACCAGGGGGTGATTCAGCTTCAGAAAAATCGTGTACTAACTTATCGAATTCAACCGTGGTGATGTTATCGGAGAAATAGACCAACAGACGGCAATTTTCATTGTGCGGGCGAGCCAGCAGGAGTGCTTGAGCTACCCCTAACGGTTCTTCCTCAAGCACGTAGTGAAGTTGCTCGTGTTCCAAACTCTGTCCAACATGCTTTGCGATGTGACCGATGTGTTCGTTTGACACGATCGTTGTGCGCGAGATTCCACTTCTTCGTATGGTACCAAGCGCATAATCGATAACAGGACGGTCATAAAGTGGCAACAATGTCTTCTGAGTGTAGCGTGTAAACGGATACAAACGCGAACCTTTTCCTCCTGCAACAAGGATGGCTCTTGTCTTCATCGAGTTACCTCAACAAGTTTGCATTGAAGTTCTTTGCCCTTTCAATCGACCGAACCATCTCATTACGAAGAGCTCCGTTGCTTCAGGAAATTATTTCCTCAAAGATCTGAGTTTTTCCAACATTGCGCTTCTTGCAGCATCGTTTTCTTGGTGCATCGGCTGGGTGAGTCTTCGTTGGAAAAGTTTCTTTTCCCAAACGTAGACCTGTCCGCTGTCGCAACCCAATGCTACGCGATGCAAATTTGACGTCATGTCGTGAACCCTTGGGCCGTCGAGACTTGCTAGAATCGCACCATCAATCATGTTGTGAACCAAAACTTCACCTTTCGAGCCTTTCCAACGAGAAACCCAGCATGAGGGGCTCCCATGGACATCAAACCCTGCACAGAGATTACCAATCTCGTCCCCTTTGCATTCCCACTGAACCCCTTCCTTGTAAAATTCAAGATGGCCTCCATCGTCAGACAGGAGCAAACCTCCTGACTGTTGTATGATGTTGCTAACAGCAGCGTCCATTGTTTTCAACAATGTCCCATCAATTGAGTAAACACAACCATTGGCAAGACCGAACAGAGGAGTTGAACCTTTTGTCGAACAGATTGTGGGACTTTCCCATTCGGTATTTTGTTCAACAATTCCTCCCTTTTGGTCGAGGATCAAATACCCGTTCATCGGCCTTCCAAGTCCCGCTATTGCGCCGTGTTTGTAGGTTTGAAACGTCCACGGGCGCTCATCCATACGGTGTGTTTCAAGCACGTTTCCATCGAAGGAGATGGCCCATACAGCGGATTCAATGAAATCGTTGTGCTCGATATCATACACGGAGGATGAGGCCAGCAAGCATTCATCGGTTGCAACAACGGCATCTGCAGACCCTTCGAGGGCAGTTTCCCAAACGATCTCACCCGAATCATGCGCCATGCAAACGAGATGTAAGCCGGAGGTTGTGTAAACAAAGTTATCCTTGACGAGTATTGAGGAAACCCGATTCGGTGTTTGGCTTTCCCAAATCAAATCACCTTCATCCGACCAACATTTGACTTTCCCATCCCATCCACCAACAAGGATTGAATTGTCATCGAGAAGATGCACACAACTCACGGCTTCTCCCAATTCTCGAACCATCCACGTACAACTGCTCAGGTCCATGGTTCCCGATGCTTTTGCCCTCATAAGGAAGATTGCATGTTTGCATCAAAAGCATCATGATTCAATGTCTTACTTCGTTTGGGGATGGCGAAGGTAAGCAAAAATGCAGTCAATCCGAGAATGCACGCTGCGTAGTAGTGTCCTACGCCAAAGAAAGCGAATACGGTGCTCATTCTGAGAACCGCAACGGAGCCACTTCGAAGCGCCCACACAACAAAACCAACCGAGATAATCGAGACCCCCATGAATCCATAGCCAAGCATGATGTAGATTCCCGCTGCGCTGGGGTCCATTCGCGGGTTCTTCTTTTGTTCTTCATTGCGGTCGATCAACCTTTTCGTACATTCCTCTTGGCCATACGGACAAGGTTCGTTCTCAAAAGTATCAGGAGACGGCATAATGAACTCGAGTCGAGTAAAACCATAGGGCTCTATCAATGCAGGTGGCGATAGTAAAACTCGTTCAACCAACGTGTCGGAATAATTGTCTCTCTCAATCGTTATGTCGATTCGAGCAAGTCCAGGCTTTACGTACTCAAAAGAAAATGTCCCGTTTCCGTCGGTTTGGGTGACGCTTGAGTTGAACCACCCTGGTTTTTCTTCCCACTCAAGTTTGATTTCGATTCCTTCCAACGGATCGCCTTGGTGATCGTAGACCATACCATCAAACATGGCTGAATTTGGGGGCGCTGATTGCGACAAACGATACACAAATTCATCGGGCTGAACCAATCCTGAATCAGGAGAAGCGTAATCAAGTCCGTTAAGGAAACCAGAAGCTGCAATGAACAACACAAAAACAGCAATCGACTTTGTGATGGGGTGAAGCGTTGTATCTGGGATGGTGAATGTTGCGTTCGACGTTGCAAACAGTGCTGAAGATTCTGTTTCAGGAAGGCCTTCTAGGCCAATCCAGTCCGATTCATCTTCTCTCATGTAAAGCCCACCCATTCGGTCTACTTGAGTTGAATCCGTCCGTTGTGATTTACACTCAGCATTGAAATTGTTTCATCGGTTGCACTGATTTGGACTTCAATGCCGTTTGGTAATTTGGTGTGTTCATGAACATAAACAGCGTCGTAAATCCTTGAAAGGATGGCTTTCGATGCCATCTCTTGGGATTGCCCATCGAGTATGACAAGTGTTTTTTTGGGTCCCAAAAGAGTATTCAAAATCGTTGATTTAAGCTCATCCAAACCTTCTCCAGTGTGCGATGAAACCACCAATGGGTTTGACAAACCGTACTCAGAAAGCATGGGCTGCACAGCATCAAGAGATTTGGTAACGACCGCATCTGCCTTTGTCAGCACAGGCTGCATTCGCTCCATGATGGAGGTGTCATCAGCGTCGAGCGCACGTTCTGTCAATTCACGAATGGATGTCCTGATTTTTCGCTCCATTTCTGTTATGTTGTCGCTAAGATCGATAAGCAGCAACAACAGATCGCACTCAATTGCTTCAGCAAGCGTAGCGCGAAACGCCTCTAGGGTTGCGTTTGGAAGTCCATCAATAAATCCAATCGTATCGGCCAAAAGAATGCGCGGGCTTGACTCCAATCGGCCAAGCGTTGATTCCAATGTTGAAAACAGTCGGTCCTCAACAAGAACCTCCTTGCCCGACAATCGACGGAACAGGCTTGATTTGCCTGCATTGGTGTAGCCGGCAAGTCCGATTGTCATGGCATGTTGTTTTCGTTGTCTCCGTCGTTCTGTTGCCGATTTCACTTGTCTTCTTTGCCGTTTTCTTAATGCGGTAAGTTCGCGATTAACGTTGTTTAGTATGGAACCGGCAGCAGTTTGTCCAGCACCACCGTAACCAGCACGTTCACCGGTCGTTTGCAATTTTACAATTTCACGAAGGACCGTTCGATCGGACTGCAAACGAGCGATTCGCACTTGGGTGCGTGCCTCAACACTTGAAGCATGGGCAGTAAACAATGCCAGAAGCAAGCGTACGCGATCCCAGACTTCGACACCAACCGCATCATTGACACCAACCAATTGACGAGGAGTTGCATTGGTATGGAGCAACAGCAAGTCGACACCGTTCCACGGATGTCCTTCAGAAGATGAGCGAAGATCCTCGACAACGTCTTGCAATTTCCCTCGTCCCATAAACCACTTTGAATCGGATTTCCCTCGTTGATCAATGCGTTCCACGATGTGTATCCCCATCGTATGAGCAAGCGCAACAAATTCGGAACAATCCTCATTGTTTCGAACCAACAACAGGGCTTTTCGGCCGTTGTGATCGGATTGCGCATCATCCATGAGCAAACCACCTGCACCAGCAAGGAGGTCGACGTCTGAATCTGCCATAAGAGTCGCAGGGCCAATCCCCATTTGATTGCATGCATTGGACACAACAACAAAATGCAACCAATGGACATGAAGGACGTTTTCGATTTGTTCTTGTCCAGAGGCGTACAGGCGAACACTCCATTGGTTTGGATTGCATCATTCTCATATGTATCCGCCGTGAGGGACGTGTATGTCGAACGGACATCATGTCCTCGTAACGTGGTCAGGAACCGATTCCGATTCACAACCAATCGTTCAACTGCTTCAACGGCAGAACGTTCCTTATGCTGTTGAAAGGGAAAACGGTTTGACTCAACTTGAAATTACGGTTCAGGCGGAATCACTGCGAGCACTGCGCGATTCCGTTGATGCGTTACTGGTTCAACTGTCGTCCTTGGAAGATTGACGCTCCATTAAATTCGATACTGCATTCGCATCGTGATTTTTTTCAAAGTAGTCTGTTGTGACAAGGTCGCCTAAACGTTCGACTCCTGCTTCAATCAGGTCGGGATCGTTGCGTTCCGATTCTTCCCATCGACGCT
>CALBFP010000041.1 GCA_937894115.1 uncultured euryarchaeote | reverse complement strand
GTCCGAAGGCAATCGAAACGATATCATCTCCAGACGACCCTATGAGCGATGTTGCTGTTGGAACATCCTTACACTTGTGTCCAGAGTTACCACAGGTATTGGAAGAGGTTTGGCCGTTTCCAATTTGGCCGTTTCCGTTTCGTCCCCAACAATACACCAATCCGTCGTCTCCAATAGCACAAGTGTTCCACTCACCTGTTGCAAGCGATAGGTTCTGAGCCTCGAGCGGGTCGTAATCCCACTCCCAAGTGATGTCGCTTGCAATGGAACTGTTTCGAATAATGTACGCGCCCTCGGCGCTTGGTGTCAGCGTCCAATTCAGGCCAAGCGTGAAGGTGATGCTGGTAGAACCACCGCTGTTGTTGGCGTAGACCGTGTACGTGGCGTTGGCCAGCAGACCGGTAGGTGTGCCCCAGATGCTGCCGTTGCTGCTGCCAAAGTTGAGTCCAGATGGCAGCGAAGGCACGATGACCCAGGAGGTGACTGCACCACCTGTATTGGTTGGCGTGACCGTCGTCATGTTCCGATCGTTGGAAACTTCAACCGTCGATGGATACGAGACTGAGGCGATTTGATCGTTGATGGTGATGTTCATCTGGGTTGAGGTCGATCCACCAGAATTGTTGGCCCAAATGGTGTAGGTCGCAGAAGTTGTTTGCAGGATTGAAGGTGTTCCACTGATGGCTCCAGTTGTTGAACTAAAGGTCAAACCACTTGGAATCGATGGACTGATTTCCCACGTGGTTACGCTTCCACCGCTGATTGCTGGCGTCGTGGTTGTCATCGCCGTTCCTTTCTCAAGGGTCAAATCGTGCGAAGAGTAGACAATCGTGTTTGGTGCAACGTCGTTGATGGTCACGTTGACATAGGCAACGGAGGAACCTCCGGAGTTGTTCGCCCAAATCGTGTATTGCGTTCTGGAGAGGACGATGCTTGGCGTTCCACTTATCACCCCGTTTGCGGAATTGAAGGTAAACGCAGAAACAGGAGATGGTGAAATCTCCCATGAGGTGATGGTTCCGCCGCTTGTCGTTGGACTAATGCTTGGACTGATGGCGACATTCTTGGTTCCAGTAATGTCGTTGTTGGAATAGGAAATGTTTGGTGCCACATCATTGATGGTGATGTTCACCTGAGTCGTTTCTGAGCCTCCTGAATTGTTGGCCCATACTGTATAGGTGGTTTTGGTTGTCTGCAAAACCGACGGCGTACCACTGATGGATCCAGTGCTTGAACTAAACGACAGTCCTGATGGAACAGAGGGGCTGATTTCCCAACTCGTTACCGTTCCACCACCAATCGTTGGTGTGTTTGTTGTCATGAGCGTTCCTTTTTCCAGCGTCATGTTTTCTGTTGCATAGGAGAGCCCGCTCGGCGCCTGTTCATTGACGGTGATTGAAATGGTCGCTGTAGACTCTCCACCTGGATTGCTGGCCGTGATGTTGTACAGTGCAGTGGTAAATGCTGCAGTTGGGGTTCCACTGATCACTCCGCTTGAGCTTAGGCTGAGGCCTGATGGGAGGGAGGGTGACGAGCTCCAAAAGGCACTATCACCGGTGGTTGAAGGCGTAATGCTCGAAATTGGGGTGCCCACTGTAAATGTGAATGGCGAACCAGTGTAAGCAATTGA
>CALBFP010000040.1 GCA_937894115.1 uncultured euryarchaeote | reverse complement strand
AAGGATGAGGGTTTTTTTGTCTGAACGCGCCGCTTGCATTGTTCCACCTTTTCAATGACAGAACAAACTTCTACTTCAAATCGATGACGTATATCCATATACAATCCCAATTTGGAAGAATTCATAGGAGTTGCAATTGCTATGGGCTTATACAAACATTATCAATGAAAGCAACATAGGCATGGGTGGTTACTATGGTTAGTCAGGCCAAGATTATCGTCACCGCGGGTGACTTGAAAATAGATATTAGCGGAGCCACTGTCGAAGTCGATGCGCGTCTCATTCAGATGCGTCACGATGACACGTGGTCCATTGTTTTAGAACGCTTAAGAGATGCTCGAGATGCTGCTATTGACGCTGCTATTGATGCTGCCCGAGATATTGGGCTACCAGAACGTGGATCCGCATTCCGCGCCCTACTCGAAACCTGCTCGCTGTACAAGAAACCGGATCAAGTCCTTGCGGCCATCCATTACCTACGTGATGTTGAAAACATCAAAGACAGCCCCCCTCGTGTTGTCAATCAACTGTTCTCAGAAGCAGAAATTGAGCCACCAGGCAATCTCAGCCTGTACCTCAACAGATTGAAAGAACGTGGTTTGCTCATGGTCCCTCTTGAACACGGTGACAAGAACAGATTTTCCCTTCTGACCGACGCTGGAAGGGCACACCTCGATAAACAATCGGTATCCTGAGTGACTCATGGTAATGTCAGGTGGAGGGGAAGGTGATCCCCGAGACGACCCTGATTCAGGTAAGATTGAGATTATTGACTGCTCGTTCCAAAATCACACAAAAGCAATATTCAGGAAAGGTCGCCACCGTGGTTCCAGTTTTCGTAGGGCCATCCTTGATGAGGCCGATCTCACCGAGGGTGATTTCTCAGAATGCGACTTTAGACGCGCTTCAATGGTCGAAGCGGATTTGATGAAATCTGCATTCGATGGTGCTGATTTCAGGGGTGCGGACCTCAGAAAAGCGCGCTGCAACCTCTCAAATTTTCGCAATTGCAAAATGAAGGGTGCAGATTTGCGCGGTATTCGAGGGAAATACGCAATTTGGCAAGGAAGCGATTGGTGGAATGCTATATTGAACGAGGATTTGGAAAAAGCCCTCGCAAAAAAATGGCCGCGACCGACGGATCATTCCGATTCATCTTGAACAAGCTCAACCTTGTTCGTCAATGCAAATGCGAGACGTGCGCGCGCATTGATGAGTGGGAGCAAAGCCAACGCTGCGACAAAAAACGTACAAACTCCACAAGCATAACCAAAATATTCTGCATTGTTTTGTATCGTTCCGTCCAAATGATTGTTTGCAGCACGATAAAACACCATATTGCCGACGATGCCTCCCCCGAAAGAAATCAATGCTCCACACAAAGCAATCTTGCTACCAATTGGTTTCATTCTGAAAAGAAGAACACCTCCGACTAACCCTGCAGCACTACCGATTGCCAGTGATACGCCGCGTATGAGATATCCATTGTTTTCGTTCACTTCCTTGTGATAGGACTGGTATTGCTCATTGGAGACTTCATCTCCTTGTTGCCTAGGTGTTTCAAGAATCTTGTCGATGTAATCTTGCGAAACTTCATCTTGATTTGCGAGGTCAATGTCTGCCTTAGCAACAAGTCCCAGCACTGCACAGCACAAGACCAACATCACCGCCACTCTTCGTGGCCCTTTTCGATCTGGACGAATGGCAAACGTGTTGTCATGTTCAGAGGTTTCCATTTACGTCTTCCCTCCCACACGACTCTAAACCTGCACGTACATCACTCGGAATCGGGACTCTGCTCATAGTGTCCATGTCAACACACACGGTTACTTGTGTCGATGTCCAAAGTAACTCGTCTTTTTGATTGTGAAATTCGTAACACCACGTGCAAGATGACTCGCCAACCTTGTCGATCCAAATGGTTGCGGTTATGGTGTCTCCATACCTCAGAGGAGCATGAAAATTGGATTCTACATGAACAACGGGAAATCCTTTTTTCCTTTCCAAAAGCAAAACGGGGTATCGCAGTCCACAAATCGCTTCCCATGAATCTTCAAAAAAACGATGGGCTAAATCAAAAATTCTTGGATAATAAGCGATATTAGCGAGGTCAACCATTGGGAAATCTACCTTTCTCTGAAGTTGGACTGCCATAGATTGCCCAAAGCGGCAAGCATGATGAACTCTTGTGCAGAACTGTCTATTCCATTCCGTTGTGCTTATATCAAGTGGTCAGGTGGAGAAATTACCCCGGCCCCTTGGGGTAGTTTGGATATCCTTCGACCCTGCGGAGGTTGAGACCCGTGTTCGAATCGCGGAGGGGCCGCCAAATCACGACACTGCTCGCTCAGCATCCTCGTTTGCCAATCGTCTTGCTACGGGAACATGGTGCTTGGCAACGGCTCGTATGAAGTATTCATCCGATGCATACATTTCATCGTGGATGAGCACACGTGGGGAGTCAGCGAGCAACTCGAGGATACTCAAGACATCGTCGTAATGATAATTGTATTCAAAATTTGAAGAGTCTTCCACGACTTTGGTCCAATCCCGTTGGTTTTTTTTCTTGAACCAGATGGTAAATCCATGCACCAATGGATTCACGTCGCTAACCTTCCATCTCCATCCGTTTGTGCCCTTAATCTCAGCCGCGGATTCTTCCGCTTTTAACACGGCAGCAGTACTCGTTTCAATCCACTTCTTGAGAGCAGCGGAAGCCGGACTAACGCACAACCCATAGAGTTGCAACATAGCTCTTCGCAGCGGCCCGTGTGCTGGTTGATGTATGAATTTATCATCGTTAAGAAGCATCAAGAAATACGAATCGAGAACGTCGCATCCTGGTAAATCGGAGACATTACTGTAGTCCGGTTGGATGCAAATTGACGTCTCTTTCCCCTTGAGTTGACCTTTTTTGGTTGTCCTTGTGGATTGAAGTCCAGACCCTCCAGCAAAGGGGTTCTTGAGACGAGACATAATTGATTCAACAGGAACACTGTACGTAGCAAGATTGCCCAAGACGATGATGTTCTCGGCGTCAAAGACGATCCTATCTGGATTTTTGTTGATGGTTTTCATCAAATATTCAAACGAAGTCTGCATTGATGAGAAACTCGACTCAATTTTGTTTTGAAACAATTCAAGTTTTTCTGTTTGGTATTTTTTTGATGGCGAAGGGACTTCGACTTCGTCGTCTTGTTCCATAAGGAATGGGCTGTCGGTCATGACAAAGGTTCGTGTCAAGAGTATTTGAACTCAAGAAGTCCAATGCACTATTTCCCAATCCTGTTGCTTGGCAAATTTCTCCAAGGCTGATTCAGGATTTACTGCAATAGCATGACCGCAAATTCGCATGAACCATGAATCTGCGTATGTGTTGCCGTAGCCGTAACAATCCGACAGCACGTGCCCATTCATCTCTGCGTCCTTTTCCACAACTGGGACTTTTCCTTTTCGTCGAGGGACGGACCATCCTCGTTCCGAACCAGAGAGCCAACCTTGACGGGATTCAGGGCCGCAACCATAGACAGCATCCATTCCAAGAACTCGCGCCATGGCTTCAGCCATCGGCGCTATTGTCGCAGTGACCAACACCAAACGATGTCCTTGATTTCGATGCCACTCCAAACACTCCCAAGCACCAGATGATATTCTTGATTTGAGAATCGATGTAGCAATTTCGTCTGAGTATTGCTCAAGAGTATTCCAAGATGCAAGAGACAAATGACCCCGATTACGCAAAGCATCGTACGGCGCCTTACCTGTCAGAAGGCCAAATGTTGCTCCTAAGATCCATGCAACAGTAGCATGAGGAATCCTCCAAGGACGGCGTTTTGCAAGAATGCCAGTGAGTGTCTTTTCGCTGGAAGCGTTGAGAAGTGTGCCATCGAGGTCGAAGTATGCAGCGACCTCTGAACCCCCGCCCATGTTTTGGGCACATGAAATTGATTCATGAGGTCGTCGGTTCAAATCCACCGAATGTTGAAATCAATTGATGGTAAGCCACCGTTCATGCAGCGA
>CALBFP010000039.1 GCA_937894115.1 uncultured euryarchaeote | reverse complement strand
CGCTACCCTTTGCTCAGGCGGTAAACTAAATTGCTTCTAATGAGTTTTCAGACCCCTCCTATGCATAGATGGTCAAGAAGAGGCGTCCTTTGATTGACTACCGAAGGTTTGGTTAGCCGAGTGCACTACGCATGGTCATGGACGACCCTTTGTTTAGCCCCGATGGTAAGTGGATGTGGTCCGGCAAGGAATGGATTCCATCACCACCTGGCCAGTCATCTCAAAACCTATCCATGCAGGATTCGGTTATCGGCGGTGATGTGGTTCATAATACCACGATTCACAACGACCCAACAGCTGTAACCGAAGCAGTCATAGCCGCTTTGCAAGGTATGGGTATGCTCGGTCAGGTGACCGAACAAGCACCTCCAGAATCCTCTGAGGTGGAATTGCCGCAAACTCTCGATTTGGGAACAAGAGTCTTTGTCAATTGGAAAAACCACGGTCATTTCTATGCAGGGAAAGTGGTTCGTAGCAATTCCAATGGCACGTACCTGATTCACTATGATGATGGTGATGTGGAAGACGATGTTGAAATGCACCGAATCAAGCCGCTCGATGAATCTTCAGAAGAAGTACGAGCATACATTGAGCACGACAATCAGGCTGAGATGGAACTGATTGAAGCATTCCAAGTGTTTGACACGAACGGATCTGGCACCATTCCTGCTCGTGAATACCTTCGGATTCTAACGGAAATCGGAGACGATCCTATACCTGTGGAGGACGTTCTCGACGAGTTTATTGAGTTAGGAATCGAACTCGATTCTGAAATTGATTACAAAGCACTGGCTAAATTCATGGTTGCTGCTGAGATACAAGATGGAAATCATCTGATAAAACCTGAAGTCACCATCAACGAAGCACAAATTCAAGACAACACATTGACAGGATTTGCTTATGCACATCCCAAACTTGGTGATGGTCCCATAACAACTACGTCTATACTCTCCATAAATTATGATGAACGAGCGACAGCGCGTGTTGAAACAAGGAACACAATCTACATTGTTGGCCCAACAGGATGGAATGTTCGACCGTCCAATCACCCATTCAATAAACCGTTTAACATTGGTGATAACGTAAGCATTGAATGGCAAGAAACATGGTGGAATGGTGTGGTTTTGGATGCAGACAAAGACAAGTTTCTGGTCTCCTACGATGACTACAATTCAAGTTGGGATGAGTGGGTAGACGCATCGAGATTGAAATCTCGGTAGTTGAGAAATTTATTTTCATTTGAATCTAACATCTTGCTTATAATTGAGTCGCCGCAGGGAGATTTATGTCGATTATTAGCGCATACAACGAAGCATGGAAGAATGGAGACACAAATACCCTAGACGCAATCGTTCACGATGAATTCGTGTTCAACCCTCATGTGGGCGGTGTCACCATGGGCAAGTCTGACATCATGCAATTTGCAGGTTCTGGACACGTCACTTCTGAAAACGATCGAATCTTGTTTGAAAACGATGAGATTGGGGTTGCTCACTCAATTGTTCACTTTGCGAACGATTCGGATTCCGAAGCTGTCCTCTCCTTTATGCGATTCAAAGACGGAAAAATCATCTCTATGGAAACTGGAGCGACGCCGTTGTCGGACAACTACAAACTTGTTGGCAGCGAGTGAACTTAGTAGTTGTAGAATCCTTGACCGGTTTTACGACCGAGTTTACCCTCTTCAACCATTTTCACAAGAAGTGGAGCAGGTGCATATTTCTCTTGTTTCAGTCCTTCGTAAAGGACGTTCATAATGTGAAGCACGGTGTCGAGACCGATTAAGTCCGAAAGGGCAAGTGGACCAATTGGATGGTTCATTCCAAGTTTCATAATTCCGTCAATGGCCTCTGGCTCTGCAACACCTTCTTGCAGTGCGAGGATAGATTCATTGAGCATTGGACAAAGGATTCGATTGGATATGAACCCTGGTGAATCATTGCATGAAAGGGCAGTCTTACCCATTTGTTGTGATGCTTCGATAACAGCAGCGTTGGTTTGTGCACTGGTTTTGTCACCGTTGATGACTTCTACGAGTTTCATAATCGGTACAGGATTCATAAAATGCATGCCTATAACCTTGTCCGGTCGGTTGGTTGCATCAGCGATGGTGCTGATGGAAATGGAGGAAGTGTTTGATGCGAGGATGGTCTCTGGCTTGCAGATTCCATCAAGTTCAGCAAAAATTGATGTCTTCAGATCAACAATTTCTGGGACTGCTTCGACCACTAAATCAACAGTTGCGCAATCGTTTCGGTCGGTTGACCCAACAATTCGTGCAAGCGTTGCGTCCGCTTGTTCTTGCGACATTCGATCTTTGGCAACCAGTTTGCCGAGAGAACGTTCAATGGTTGCCAATCCCTTTTCGACGAAATCTTGTTTGATGTCGATCATTGTTACGTTGTATCCAGCTGCTGCTGCAACTTGTGTGATGCCGTTACCCATTTGTCCTGCACCTAAGACGGCGATGTGTTGGATTGCCATGATGCGACGGAGATGAAACCGATTGATGAACTTGCGGATGGGAGAAGTAGCCCGACTCGGATTCGAACCGAGGTCGGCGGGACCAAAACCCACCATGATGG
>CALBFP010000038.1 GCA_937894115.1 uncultured euryarchaeote | reverse complement strand
TTGGAGTTGATTGGAATTTCGGTGAGAACAAGGCTTGGACAGAGGCCATCCCTTCCTATGAAGTTCCACTTGTTCGCAGCGATGACCAGTTACAAAACATTGTACCGAAATTGGATGACCTATGCGATAGCAATCTCATACATGATGCCCTTCAAGGATTTAGAACTGAATTCGTTAGCCGCTATCTGGAATGGGTACAAGAAGAAACGCGTATTTTCAACGAGGACAATCTGGTGGATGGATTTGAAGACCTGTTCGAACAAAACAGGAACAGTGTGAACAATTGCATCAACAGAATAAAGCATGGAATAGAGTATCTATTACAGAATGATGTTGCAAGAGAAGCGTTCATTCTCGCTAACCGTTCCATTCGCTTTTCTCAGAGAGATGAAACATTGCATTCTGACCATCGCCTCTCCAATTTCGAATGGCGTCCTTTCCAACTTGCATTCCAATTGCTCAACGTGAGAGCATTGTTCGAATCGAATAGCGATGATAGGGAGATTCTGGATTTGGCTTGGTTCCCTACGGGTGGAGGAAAAACAGAAGCATACCTTGGTCTCATAGGTATGATCTCATTTTTTAGAAGGCTTGATCCAAGATTTGCAGAAAAAGAGGCATCATCGCCTGGAATCTCCACAATCATGCGCTACACCCTCAGGCTGTTGACTGCTGACCAAGCTGGTCGATTAATCCGCCTTTGTGGAGCCATGAACAAGGTTTGGGCAGATGAGAAGAGTGCAGATGTATTTGCTCCATTCACGGTCGGGATGTGGATTGGTGAATCTTCAAGTCCGAATAAATTCTTTAGAAATCCACGATTTTCAGGATCGACTACTGTACAGGATATTTTCGACCTACATACTCGTAATGAACAATTACCGGAATCGACATTTATTCAGTTTACAACATGCCCTTGGTGCGGAGATGAATCCATTGGTGAGGTGGACAATTGGGAGATTGACGAAATACATTCAAATGGAAGAATAATGCCTAAACTGAAAGGCAGTTGCTCGAATCACGAATGCCAATTTCATGACTCTATTCCATTTTCCTGTGTTGATGAAGATTTGTACCTCCACCCTCCAACTATACTTCTCGGAACCGTTGATAAAATGGTTCAACTCGCACATAACAATTTTGCGAAGTCTGTGAAGTATGGTGAGATGAGTAATGGTGAGCCTTTCACAGTTTATTCGGAAAACAATGCAAGAAGGATGCTTGGGTTTGATCGTTCAGGACCTCTACCGCCTGATTTGATCATTCAGGATGAACTTCACCTTCTCTCAGGCCCATTGGGTTCGTTAGCAGGGATGATAGAAACTTCGCTTTCAGCCGCTTGGCAACACATCGGGCATTCACCAAAATATGTTGCTGCGACTGCTACGATCAGAGGTGCAGACAGGGATATTGGGCTCATTTATGGTCGAGAGTTGAATGTATTTCCCCCACCATTACGGACTGCGAAAGACAATTTCTTTGCCAAAGAACAAATCGACACACAGAACAATCCAGGACGAATTCACATGGGAATTTTAGCACCCCCAAGAAGGGCAAGATCTGCGACAGAACAGCCAACAGCTTCTCTGCTCCAAACCGTCCAAAATCTCAAGGAAAATGGAGCAGAAAACGATGTTATTGACCCATATTGGACCCTCGTTATGTATTACAACAGTCTTCGAGAGTTGGGTGGCGGTCAATCAGCCTTAAGAGAGAACATTCCTAGATGGATGAGTCAATACGGTGAAGCCACTGAACAGAACATTCGGAATCTTGCTGAAGGTGGTGATGTTGAACTTACGAGTCGGAAAAGTGCAGCAGAATTGGCAATTTCGAGACAGCGTTTGAACATCAAGCTCGGTTCAGATCCCTCCGTCGTAGATGTATTATCAACAAGCAACATGTTTCAGGTTGGTGTCGACATTCCCCGATTGGGGCTTATGTCGATCATTGGACAACCACGTAGCAATTCAGAATACATTCAATCAAGTGGCCGTGTTGGCCGTAAATCCGACCGCCCAGGTCTTGTTTTGTCGATTTTGAGGGGGACATACCCACGCGACCAATCGCATTATGAACAGTTTCGATCATTTCATCAAGAATTCTATCGGCATGTCGACTTCACAAGCGTCACACCATTCACTCATCGCGCACTTGACAGGGGATTTGCGACATCATTAATGATGTTGCTCCGGATGGGTTGTGAAAGATTGTCACCAAAAGCAGGTCTCACTGAACTCAGGGGTAATCAGGTTCGAGAT
>CALBFP010000037.1 GCA_937894115.1 uncultured euryarchaeote | reverse complement strand
ACAGATACTCCATTGAGCCTGAAGGGAAATTGATTCCTGTGAGGGTGTTGACGCTTGTGAGTCTGAACCCTGAATCATGGACACATCAGGCTATAACTGACCTGAGCCTGAGAGAAACATGGTCGCAACGCTACCTGAGATTGATGCTCTCCGTCAGAACGTGAGCGTCACTGCTATTGCTTTGCATCCAAACTCTGAGAAATTGTTGATTGGAAGTGTTGACGGGACCGTCCAGTGCCTTCATCTCAACGACCATCCAAACGAAGTTGTCTTTGAACTTCAACTCGATTCAAAAATTCTTGATCTCGGATGGACTGCAGAAGGAATCGTCATCCTCGATGAAATCAACGGACTTCATGCTTACACGTCGGAAGGAGATGCGTCTTGGTCGGCAAAGCTTGAGGCAGGTGGAGCGAAACTCATGATTGGGGACCACATCATGGTCTTGGATGGGATTGGTACGCTTCGAAGGTACGCATTGGATGGACGCGAAACTGAAAGCAAACAGCACGATGTTCGCTCTTTTGAGGCCATTTCCGATGGAGTGGTTCTCGTTATGGAAAATCAAACGGTTGTTCGAACGAACAACCATTTCGAGATTGAATTCCAACGACCACAACGAGGTGAAATCGGTGAAGATATCGTGGCAATTGGGTCAGGTAAGGGGAATCAATGGTATGTGGCACGGGAAGGCCATGCGCTAGTGCCTGGTGAAGAGGAAGCGCTGGAAATCGAATTGTATGAGGGCGACAATCTCCTTTCTCGTGAGGAAATCAAAGGCCGTGTAAAGGCATCGATTTCTGATGACTCCAGCCATTACCTCGGTTTGGACAACGGTGAGTTGATCTCGATGCGTGAAGGTATTCCAGAAACCCTTCACCGCTTTTCTTATCCCATCCAATGCATCGATAGGAGTGGAGACACGTTGTTAATCGGAACCTGGTTCTACATTTACGGATTGAACGTGCAATCCAATGAAATCGTATGGCAAATTGAACACAAGGGGATGATTGAAGGCGTTCAATCGGATGCTGCAGGGCGATTCGTCTTCTTTGGTGACGATCAAAATGATTGGACAGGGGCAGAGCCTGTTGGTATTTGTTCCCTCAACCAACAAACTGTGGATGTGGACGAATCGTTTTTGCAACTATGGTTCGAAGAGGATGTTGTCGAGGTTGAGACCAATCCAGAGGTTGTCTATAGAAACGTTGACGACTACACTGGGCTCTTGTCCGAAGATGAACAACAATCACTACAAGAGGATGGATCAGGATTGGACGTTAGCTTGGATTCACTAGCCGATGCGATGAATGAAGAATTGAATCCGAACTCTGCGAGTGCAGATGACGAAAGCATCGATGATTTGTTTCATCAATTGCAACAAGATGCTGACCAACTCATTGCACCAAAGGCTTACGCTGGTGAGAACCAAACCATCTCGACAAACGGAGAAAGAACGGCTGTTGTCGTACTTGATGGAACACTTTCAAGCGACCCTCAAGAACGAATCAAATCATGGTCTTGGTTGGATTCAACTGGGCTCGAAATCTCAACGGATTCAAAATTGAAAGTCAAACTGTCTCCAGGAATTCATCAATTTGAATTACGTATTTTTGATGTTGATGGTGGCATGACCACAGATTCCGTCCAGTTTACGATCGTATCCTCAGGCTCATGAAGGAGAAGGTTTTGCCTAGGACATGGGCGTTACAAGTCCGCTTATTGAGAACTTCATTGTTGGGCCATTGGAAATGCGCTGTTCGGTCGTTACCGATTGCAAAACTGGGGACACTGTCATCATTGATGGTGGCGATGAACCGCAAAGGTTGATCGATTGGATTGATTCTTGCTCTGGTACAGGTCCCGATCGTTCAACCCACTCAGTAGAAGACACCAAAGCCATTCAGCGTCAAGTTGTTGCTCTTCTCAACACCCATGCTCATTTTGATCACAGTGGACACATCCCTACACTGAAGAAACACTACAATGTCGATTGGTACTTACATCCTGATGATACGTTTTTGCAAACCTTCGCCAAAGTCGCTGGTGCAAGGTATGGAGTGATGCTACCGGAACCTGCAGTGGCTGATCACGACATTTACGACAACCAGATTCTTTCCTTGGGTTCACTGGATTTCGAAATTCTTCACACGCCAGGCCACTCACTTGGTGGATGCTGCCTCAGACTGATTATTGATGAGGGTGAAAAGCACATTTTCGTGGGAGACACGTTGTTTGCTGGTTCTGTTGGTCGAACGGATTTGGCAAATTCAGGAGGCGATTTCAATGTGTTGTCCAACAGCATTCGAACCAAATTGTGGCCACTCGATCCAGAGACCATCGCGCATACTGGTCATGGTCCTATGACAACCATCGGTCACGAAAAGGCCACCAATCCCTTTGTTGGGGACAATGCTGGAAGGTTTGGCTTTCAGAACATAGGCTGATCAATTCAGCCAAGCAAACTCGAAAACGAGTCTTGCAAGACTGGAAGTGCTTCTTCCCATGTTGCTACAATACCGTAATCAGCATGTTGGAAGATCGGTGCATCTGCATCTTTGTTGATTGCTACAATGTACTTTGAGGAACGCATTCCAGCAAGATGTTGGATGGCCCCTGATATTCCTACTGCGATGTAGAGATTTGGGTTTACTGTTTTTCCTGTTTGTCCGACTTGCATCGAGTGAGGGATTTCTTCCCATGTGTCAACTGCAGCACGAGAAGCACCAACAGCAGCGCCGATTGTATCGGCAACGGCTTCGAGATGTGTGAAGTTTGCAGGGGAACCCATTCCGCGTCCACCAGAAATGATGATGTTTGCCTCAGAAACATCCAGACGAGCACTTGCTCGTTGCATTACCTCTTGCACAGCGGTCTTTACGTCACCCGATGCGTCAACTACGGAAACATCGTTGGACGATCCAGAACCAACGGCATTGAAGACGTTCGCACGTACGGTAAGGACCACATCCCCGTTTGCGGTAACGGTTTGGTTGGCTTTGCCCGAATAAATTGGAGATGTAAGGTTGCTGCCTTCGATTGAAACCACATCTTGAACAATTGAGAGGCCTCTTCGTGCAGCAAGACGTGATGCAACATCTTTGCTTCGGGCGGTTGCGAGGCACACCACTGTGCCGTTTGGAATTGCGCTGTCAAGCGCGCTTGCCCACCCACTGCTGTCGTTTCCAGCAAAGACTTCCGATTTCACGGCAATGACCTTGGCAACACCGTCATAGGACGCTGCAGCATCAGCTGTCGTGGCATCTGTGCAGGGTACAACCACGGTAATTTCTCCACCCATGGACTGTGCTGCAGATACAAGTTCTGCGGTCGCAGGATTGATCGTTCCTTTTGTTAGTTCAGCAATTACAATTTTGTTTGTCATTTATTTCACCTCATATTACATTGGCTTCGTCGCGAAGCAACTGGACGACTTGAGAGGCGCTTGAACCGCCCTCGAACGTCTTACCCGCAGGCTTAGCGGCAGGCATGGAATGATTTGCAATGGCAACCGTAGAGGAGGGAGCAGTGGCTGTCATCAATTCAACTTGTGCTTTTTTAGCCATCATGATCCCTTTCACGTTGGCTTTTCGGGGTTTAACATCACCCTTGTCGCAGGAAATGACGGCAGGAAGTGGTACGCTGATTTTCGCAACACCTGCTTCAACAGGCATCGATACGATGACAGCATCTCCAAATTCTGCACCGATGATGTTCGATGCATTGGACCAGCCAAGACGCTCGGCGAGCCCGGGCCCCGTTGAACCAGCCCCGGTGTCTGCTGCAGATTTTCCACAATAAACCACATCGACTCCGAGCGCCTCTATGGCTTGCTTCAAAACAGATTGCAAACCATTGGAATCGAGTTCTCCCCACGAGTCATCCCAGACGCGCACGATGTTGTCGACACCCATGGCTTTGGCGTCTTTGAGAATCTTTTCTGCACCTGCTCCGCCAACGGTTACTGCTGTGACTGATCCGCCAGATGCTTCCTTGTGACGAAGTGCAGTTTCAACGGCGAAGACATCGTAAGGACTCATCTCCATTTTGACGCTTGAGAGGTCAACACGACCGCCCTGGACAGATATTTTTGCGTTCGTATCTGGTACTTGTTTAATCATCACGGCTACTGTAGGCATCACTATCAATCCTTCCAGCAGGATTCTGTTCATGAACATTGGCCTTCACCCTGCTAGGAATTAGGAATGGATTGGTAAAAAATAACAATCTTTACAGGCCGCCGATATAGTGTACGATTTCTATGTCAGAAGAGCGTCACATCCCCGGGCCCCCAAGCGAACTCGCCGATACGTTGAATCACTGGAGAGAACTGTTCCAGCACGAGCATGCGCACGATTTCAAAGCGCTGAAGGTTCTAACGAGTTTAGAGCAGCCAATCTTCTCGTTCTATGTCGATTATGCCGACATCGACAAGGACGATTTGTTGAGTTTAAGATTTAACGAGTATCCTGAGGAAACTGTTGAGCGAGCGAACGAAGTTTTACGGTCGATGAGTTCCGAATACACAGATGTTCGATGTGTTCTCAGACCCCTTAATTTCCCCGACGAGAAAATCAAGAAGATTTCTGATCTACGCATGCGAAACCGAGGTGAGTTGGTGAGTCTCATTGTTCGTATTCATGAGGTTGGGCCTCGCGTTGGTTACCTGAAAAAAGCGCTGTACACCTGTATCGCCTGCGGTCATCGAGAAGAAATCTCTCAGCGTGTTGCACGAGAACGCAAGCGACCCAGAGGCCCATGCACCATTTGCCTCGAAGATGCTGAGCGGACCCTTGGAGAACAGGTTTCGTACAGTTTGTACAAACGATTGGAATCGTTGATGCAGCTCACAACAGAGGGTTCATTCTACCAAGACATTCAATACCTCAATGTTCACGATGTGGAGAGCAAAGATGGTCAACCGATTCAAGTTCTTGTTGATGACGAGTACGTTGATGGTTACAAACCTGGAGAGGTTGTTCGCGTAAATGGAGTCGTGTACATCGACCCGATTCCAGATCGTAATTTCGTAAAGGACACACGTCGAATCCTACAAGTACGAGCGTTGAGTATCGAACAAGTCTCATGACGTGATTTCAAGCATTGTCTGGTATGCATCAGGATTGGCTTGGAAGTGCTCTGCAATCGAGGACAAACCAGCAGCTACACCAGCGGCTACACCCATTTTCGCATCAAACGGGTGAAGTGTTCCATCCATAACTGCAGCCTTGAACGCTTCAAGAGAGTCCCATCGACTTGGTTCTCCAAATTTCGGGTTCGGTGTGACTTGTACATGTCCAAATTCAGGGAAGACAACGTGTTCAGCAAGTTCGTAAACCGGTGAATGCTCATCTTCAGGATCGAGGTAAGCTTTCTTCATTTTCTTCTGAACCTGCTCAAGCGTGTCATGCAGCAGAAGCGCCCCATTGGGATCGGATTTGCTCATTTTGTGGTCAAAGGAATCCATCCGAACACCCGTTGCTTTCAGGGACGACAAGATTGGAGTATGCAAACAGGTTGCTTTTCTCCAATTCCACTTTGATGCCATATCCCTCATGAACATGTGTGCTTTTCGTTGATCCATACCGCCAATTGCGACATCAATATCCAGTTCGAAGATGTCAGCTGCTTGCATAGCAGGGTAGTAAAACTTGGATAAATCATGATCAGAGGATGCCTCGTCTCGACCCATGATGGTGAACGTCTTGCGAACCATTGGAAGTGTTGCGCCTTTCGAACATCGCAGAACACGTGCCCAATAATCTCCCGAATCCATGAGCTGACTGGCCCAATAAAACCGAAGCTGACCGGGGCCATCACCTTCCTCAGGATATCCCAAAAGTGCCCTGAAGGTCTCTTCCATGTAGACTGCGGTTTTTTGGATGTCTTCCATGTTTCCGCCGAACTTGTCGTTCACCCATGCATGCCAATCCGCTAAGAAAATTAGGACATTCGCATCGGCATCAAGCATACGCTTCAATTGCAGCGAAATTACTTTCCAACCAATGTGTGCTTTCCCACTTGGTTCGAAACCGACGTAGCATCGCAAAACGCCGTCTCCAGCCATCGATGTCCCCTCAAGAAGACTGTCGACCAAGTGTTCAATCCCAACGCTTTCTTCAACGTCTCCAATCATCAAATAGAGTCTCTTTTTGTCTTGGTCTGATAACTCCTTTACCCGTTCATACCGCTCTTCATAGGGTTTGAGTAGGGCGTCAAAATCCAAATCAACACCTCAAACAAGTTCACTCAATTTTTTCACTTTACCTTCAGATGGTGCTTCTCCACGCTCAATCATCGCTTCAAGTTCTGCAATCATTGTTTCAGCTTTATCGATGGTTTCCTGAGTGACCGTACTGCTCATCTCTATCGATTTGCGAATCATTTTGATAGCGGATTTTGCCTTCGAAAACTTTTTTGCGTTTTCTTTGGCCTTGTCTCCACGTTGCTTTGCATTGTATCCTGTGGCTGCATCAAGGAAGGAAGACCAACGACGACGACTTTCCATCGCTTGTTCTCGGCCGCCTTCTGCAGAGAGGAAGGATTCAAGATCTGCTCCTTTTAGTTGCACGACATCAACCTGAAGTTTTCCTTGTTCGGTGTAGCAGCACGATATGTTCGATAACAGACCGAAAGATGCTTGAAATTCACCGTTAACATTCGCTTGTACATCGTTGAAATGTTGTGCTGCCAACTTTGCTAAACCTGCGTTCCCACCGATTGTTTTCTCCAGACCTCTCTTAACTGCGAATCGCTCCATGATGGTCCATCAACATGAACCTCATAAGGCTCACGAACAACAAACCACCCAAAGAGTGGGTTTTTTTTGTAAGATTGCGTGGGCCAAGCATGCGCACAAGGGCTCTTTTCTTGTTTTTCCTCATGCTCATGGCACCACTTGTTTCCGCCTCTGAGGTTGGTTTTGGTCAGGAAAATTCACTTGAGATGGAAGGATTGAACATACGTACAGGGGAAGTTTCCCCTAACGGCTCACTGATTCTTCTCGTTGGAGATGAAGGTTTCATTCACATCATTTCCACAACCGCACCGGGCGATAGGAGTCAGGACCAATCCATCGATAGCAAACGCTCAGCCCGCTTCAATGATGTTTCTTGGCATCCGAACGGTGAAACGGCACTGATTGCAGGTGATCTTGGTGCTGCTTTGCGTTATTCACTGGCCGACAACAGTGTTGAGGCGGTGAGTGGTGCAGGAATCCTAGGAAGCACCGAACTGAGTGCAACATCTTGGCGTGCTGGTGGAGATTTGGCATTCTTTGGTGCAAAAAACGGAAACATCTACAGCTTCAACGAAGGAGAGGGATTGATTCAACTCGAAAATACAAAATCTACAGAAATCACCGATATCGCATGCCACCTCGAGCAGAACATCTGCGTCGTTTCATCGCTTAACGATGGGCTTGCAGTTCTCGATCGAACCCGCGAAATTACCTGGCTTGACGGTACATCGAGCGACACTTGGGTTGCAGCCGACTGTTCCGATGGGAGCTACCCCAAATGTGCCGCGTTTGCAAGCGGTCGTCGACACATCTCAATTGTCCTCAACATACAGGACGCATCCAAATCCACCACTGGACAAGTTATGCAGTTGCAACAAGGATCGACCGATTTTATTGCTGCAAGCCGAGGATTTGATGGAACTTCACTGATCCATCTTGCTCCAATGGAATCCGTTCGATACAAAGTCGATGATGATCAAGTCTTCATGCACGTTGAATCCGATGCTATTACCTCTTACAATCCAGAGATTGCTGGTCAAAGCATTGCGTTCATGTGGGAAATTGGCGAAGACGATGGATGGATGATGACAAATGAGGGCTCAATTGTACAGATTTTCCCGGTTGAAAGCTACCAAAGTCTGGGTATTATGGAAACCATTGTTTTTGCTGCAGTTGCCATCTCGGTGCCGGGTGTCATCATTGGTCTGATTTTCATGAATAGCCCATATTTACAGCGTAAATACAGGCAACTGCGAGGCTTTGAAAAGAAAGACTAAGGAGAAAGAACATTTTCAATTCGGGCTAAGGTTCATCAATTGTGTTGCCTCCCACCAACTGAGGCAACTCCATGGAACCGTTCGAAGACATCGATTTTTACGACATCGAATCACTACTAACCGAAGAAGAAATTATGATACGCGACCTCGTTCGTGAGTGGGTCGATGAGGAAGTTATTCCAAAAATCGAGCATGCGTGCGAAGAAGGTATTTTCCTCGACGAATGGCGCGTTGCTTTGGGTGAAATGGGTGTTTTAGGTGCACCACTCAAGGGCTACGGCTGCCCTGGGTTATCGTATGTCGCTTACGGTTTAATTTGCCAAGAACTTGAACGTGGAGATTCAGGATTGCGTTCCTTTGCCTCCGTTCAAGGATCGCTGGCAATGTACCCCATTTGGGATTTCGGAACAGAAGAACAAAAAAATCACTACCTACCAAAGATGACATCTGGAGAATGGATTGGATGTTTTGGCCTTACCGAACCGGATTACGGTTCAAACCCTGGGGACATGATCACGAAAGCAGAAGACATGGGTGATCACTACCTGCTCAACGGAGCCAAAATGTGGATTACGAACGGTACGATTGCTGACGTCGCCATCGTATGGGCCAAACTTGACGGTGTAATTCGTGGTTTTATTGTCGAGAAGGATGACGAAGGTTTCAGTGCACCTGAAATGAAAGGGAAACACTCGCTGAAGGCATCTGTAACATCGGAACTCGTGTTCCAAGATTGCAAAATTCCAAAAGACCGAATTCTTCCCGGCGTCAAGGGATTGAAAGGTCCGTTTTCCTGTCTAAACAATGCACGATACGGTATTTCATGGGGCGCACTCGGAGCTGCAATGGCTTGTTTCCACAGCGCGAAAACCTATTCATTAAGCCGAATTCAGTTTGATCATCCAATTGCGTCCTATCAACTCATTCAGAACAAGTTGGCCTGGATGCTTCGTGAGATAACAAAAGGTCAACTTCTTGCCTACCATCTTGGCCGAAAGAAAGACGATGGTACGTGGTTCAATGAACAAATTTCCCTTGCTAAGATGAACAACGTCGACATTGCTCTTGAAATTGCCCGCATTGCTCGTGACATTCATGGTGCAAACGGTATTTTGGACGAGTATCCAGTCATGCGTCACATGGCAAACCTCGAGTCGGTAAAAACCTACGAAGGAACTCACGACATCCACAATCTCATCTTGGGACGATACATTACGGGAATCCAAGCATTCACTCGAAGTGTTTGAGTCAATCAAACATTCGGTAGCAAACCAATTCGAGCAAGTCCAGCCCACACTGGATCGAGGAACCGTGGTAAGAACCGATGGCGAAGATATACTGCTGCTGCAAGACTCAATTTTTGCACTTTGTTCAAGCCAACCCGGCGGGTGAAGACGTCGCCCTGTTGTTTTTCGATTTGCTTGAGGATTTTATCATAGAACGCAATCATAGCCGCCGGTGAGTAGCGGGTACGTCGAGGAAGAAGTGGAAGAAGTTGCCGAGCCTCTTCCAGGTAGGTACGCGCACGCTTGGCGTAATGATGACAATACGGTTCCCATGCCGTGCTCAAAACGACCTTTCCACCGGATAGATCGCTTTCAGTCATGCCGTTGCGTTCAAGTTCATCCAATGGGAGGTACACACGGTCACGCTCTATGTCTTCACCAACATCTCGCAAGACGTTGGTAAGTTGCATGAAAATGCCCCAAGATTCTGCAAACTTGCGGGCACGTGGGTCATCATAACCATAGATTTCGATGCACATAAGGCCGACAACCGAGGCAACACGGTAGCAATACACGTACAATTCTTCGAATGTTCGATAGCGGTTGCTGTAGAGGTCGTCTTCCATACCCGATATCAAATCATCAAAAACGCCTCGGGGGATGTTGTAGCGAGTAATGGTATCCTTGAGAGCAAGGAACACTGGGTCGGTACTGTACACATCATTGTAGCATGTTGACAACTTCTTTCTGAAGAAAAACAACTGATTGATTTTGTTGAGATACATCTCGTCCTCGAGTATGGTCGTTCGATTTTGGAGTGACTCCAGTTGAAGTCGATATTCGATTGCTTCTTGACTCAGCTCCACTGTTGAACCAGGGAAACGGTCCGCCCAATCGCCATCTGCGATGTCGTCTGCACGACGACAGAATGCGTAAACTGCGCACATTGCCAAGCGTTGTTCATCAGGAAGGTACTTGAAAGAATGATAGAAGTTCCCTGCTTCACGTTTGGTAAGTTCTTCGCAATAGCGGTAAGCCAGCCGGTAGAGTTCAATTGGTGGTTTATCCGACCAAATTGGAGCATCCAAATCCACGAAGGGATCGATGAGTTCGTTTCGCTCGTTGAACAAACCAATCATCATTGCCCCTTCTCGGAGCGCTTCCATTGCGGTGACGCTTACCGCCTTAACGGCATCCCGTGCAAGCATGACACCAGCTCGCAATCGGTCGAGAGGGGTCGGGGATGTTTTTGCTTCAACGGAACTCTCTGCTCCACCTTTGAGTGGAAAGAGGAGGTCGAGCGGTTTGCGGCGTTCCAGCATCGTAAACACCTATGCCTAGCACTCGTTGTTTAAGAGTCCTCCTCTCGGACGTTCGTAATTGTAGGTGATTTTCATAAGGAGTAATTATTTACTAACAAAGGCGTTGTTAAAGGTTTTTGTTCTTTTCTAACAACCTTCTCACGCCTCCTGGAATAAACAATGCGCGAAGTAATTTTTTGAAGTATCCTTTCATCTCATCTCGAGTAACCTTGATTTTCTCATCCGAATCCAAAATGTTCCCGTCTCGAAGCAGCGTAACGGTTCTTTGGCCAATTAAAACGGGGAGCATAGAAGCCGCTTTCAGCCTGAATTGTCGATCTGGAATCATGCGAATGTAATCAACTGCAGCATCGAGATGCTCGCTCGTAAGTTCGAGATACGAATCATAGAGCGGTCGAAATTTGTCAATGTTACTCGATTCAAGCAAGTCTTTTGGCTCTAAATCATGTTCCTTTAGTGATGGTCCTGGAATGTAGCAACGACCAAAGCGCAAATCTTCTGGAATGTCTCGTAAGATGTTTATCATTTGCAAAGCCTTGCCGAAGCGTACACCGTTTTCAAAAAACAATTCCTGCTTTTTCTCGGGCAATGTAATGATGTGTGCTAAGGACATTTTCGTCCAAAAAACTCCAACACAGCCCGCTACTCTGTAGGTATAATCGTCCAGTTGCTTCTCCGATTCTAGGGATGAAATGGTCCCTCCCTCCTTGGCGATTCCAAATCGTTGCAAGTCGAGAATTTGGCCGCCAACAATAACATCCAAGCACTCCAAAATTCGAATTTGATCTTCCTTTGTGTAGAATTCAAGCGCATCAACGACCTTTTCCACGTTTCTTAGCAATGTTGCCTCATCCGGGTTTGATTGAATTTCGGCGAGGTCGATCAAGTCAGGAAGCTGCGACGAACGGCCTTGTGCTGCTTCATTGTACTGATTCAAGGCCTCGATTAGCAGGTTTGTTTCACCTGCTTTTGAATCTGCTATCGTATCAGCGACTCTAGCCAAAAGGTAAAGCAAACCAATTTGTCCACGTATCTTTTTTGGCAGATACTTGAGAGTCGGATAAAAAGAGCGTGAGGTTTTTTCGAGCAAGATGTCAATTTCGTCGCTAATCATGACCGTCATGCGCTCCCTCCGAATCCAACCACCAACCTCTCCCGCATGAAGATTCTCACGCTGTCTTAGGCCATTTGCACAACAGAGGATAGAAGACTTTAGAATCAAGGATGTATAGGTATGGAAGGGTGAGGAGATGGAGTGTGGTTCCTGTGCAGCAGTAATCCCTGATGATTCCATCTTTTGCTCGGAGTGTGGATCACGTCAAGAGTTCTCCAGAGCCGGTAGTTTTTCCGCTATGGGAACAACAAGCCTAGGTGGTGGCGAGGTTACCGGCGGACGGGGCTTTGGTGTTGTATCCGGAGAAGCAGTGCGTCAACAGCGAGAAATGCAGCAACAAGGGATGCCGCAGGGAATACCTGCCGACATCCTACAGAACATCGCATCTGGACTCCAGCAACAAAACAATCTCCCACCAGGAGGGCAATTACCTCCTCAACAACCAAGCCAATTCCCCAACCAAATGAGCAATCAATTCCCACAACAGCAGAATTTCATTCCTCAACAACCTCTGCAGCAAGGGAATGCAGGAGATGTGAATGCTCTTCAAACCGATATTCCGCAGCAGCCGCGTGGACCGACTCTTGCGAGCGGAGCAGCCCCCAGTAATGTCGAATCGCAACTTGGAAGACAACTTGGGGGAACAACAGTGACCAACAATCCATCGGCCTCTCCGACCGATGCAATGGTCAATCGACTCGCAGAAACAGAACGGGCTGTCAAGAATGAACGCCGTAACCAATGGTTGAACATGAATCAATCCAGCGCATCAAACGTTCTTGCAAACCTAGGAGCAGAATTACCACCCCACCTACGAGACGCACAAGGTATCACACCAGCGGCTGAAGTCATTGCAGGAGCAATGGGGCAATCAAATACTGACGGGCCGAATGATGCTCTTCTCAGGCGCATGTGTGAGGTCGCATCTCGTCGCGTTGCAAGAAAACGGGGCGTAGCTGTCGAAACACCTGAAGCGAAGGTGAACGATGGTGTTCTGGTGGTCAACCTCACCTATGTGGACGATGGACGAGTGCTTGATACGCCTGAAGATTTGACTTCAGCATTTGAACATGCAATCCAAACCGAAGTTGCACTCAAAGGCTACGACATGGGAGTTGAAATCGTTCTCTCATGCATGAAAGATGGAGAGGTTACAACGATCGGTGCAGAGGATGAGGAGAGCGACGAGGAGATGTTTGCCTGTGAGGTTTGTGATGGCCTCGTCAAAGAATCCGATTCTAAGTGCCCACATTGCGGTGCTATATTTGAAGAAGAGGAAGAAGAGGTCGTGGAACAAACACGTAAAGCTCCACCTGGACCTTCTCGATCGGGACCACCTGGGCCTTCTCGATCGGGACCACCTGGGCCTTCTCGATCGGGACCACCTGGACCTTCTCGATCTGGGCCACCTGGACCGAAAAAGAGTGGACCGCCAAAAGGCGGACCTGGTGGAACCAAGAAAGGTGGTCCACCCGGACCAAAGAAAGGTGGACCGCAAGGACCGAAGAGAGGTGGACCGCCTGGACCATCGAAGGGAGGACCGCCAGGACCGAAGAAAGGTGGACCGCCAGGACCATCAAAGGGAGGGCCGTCTGGCCCAAAGAAAGGCGGGCCACCTGGGCCTTCTAAAGGAGGTCCTCCAAAGGGAAGTCCATCCGGACCAAAGAGAGGTGGACCGCCAGGGCCAAAAAAGGGTGGACCTCCGGGACCAAAACGTGGCCCTCCAAAGTGACGAGGCGTTCACGTGTCGAGTACACCTCATGATTTTGGAAACATTGGATTCTCTGGTACTCTTAGACCTTCACAAGTGGCAGCCGTATCAATCATCAAGCCTCAACTCGAACTCGATGAAAAAAGGCTTCACATCGTTGCGCCACCAGGATCAGGAAAAACGGTTCTTGGACTCTATGTTTGGTCTGATTTGGTCCGCTTACCAACGCTTGTGCTCTCCCCGAATTCGGCAATTCAGGCACAATGGGCCGCTCGAACCTCGTTGTTCGATCTTGATGGGAAAGAGGATAAAATCAGTACAGATGGAAAGAAACCAGGGTTGCTGACATCGCTTACCTATCAAGCGGTCACCATGCCAAAAAAAGGAGGAGAAGACCTTGATGTCACTGCTGTTGAACTATGGTCAGAAACGCTGGTGGCCAAGGCTGAAGCTGATACAAATGAAGCAGCAATGTTGTGGATTGCTGATTTGAAGCGTACCAATCCTGACTACTTTCATGAGCGCCTTTCTGTCTATAGAAAGAAGGTCCGTGACGATTTTGCAGAAAATGGGAACGCGTTATGGACACTCCATGATTCTGCGAGAAAAACACTCATGAAACTCAAACAAAAAGGCATAGGGCTGATTATTCTTGACGAATGCCACCATTTGCTTCATCATTGGGGAAGAGTCCTCACTGAACTAAAGGAATTCTTTGATGATCCAATCGTGCTCGGGCTAACAGCGACTCCGCCTGATTTCTCAACTGTGAAGGAAAAGGACGCAGATCGCTATTTTGATTTCTTTGGTGAAATCGACTATGAGGTGCCAATCCCTGCTCTCGTTCGGGATTCAAACCTTGCTCCGTATCAAGATCTATGCTATTTTGTACGCCCTGCAGAGCATGAGATTGAATACATTTCAAAAGTTGATGATGAATTTGATGAAATTCTTGCTGAGTTGGAACAACCTCCTGCTTACGAAAACGGTGTTCCTCGATTGCAAGACTGGGTCTATGCTCAACTTAGCAACAAAATTCTTCCAGGCGGAAAATCTGTTATTTGGGAAACCTACGCCAAGCGGAATGAAGACTTTAGCATCGCTGCTCGGATGTATCTCAAAAAGTGCAACATTGACCTTCCCCCAGATGTTCCCAACTTCATTGGCTCGATTTGGAGTAGGATGGCCTACTTGCGTCCAGTTTTGGACCGATATGTACGCCATGGCCTTCGACGATCGGAATTGAAACAAGATCACGAAAAAGGAGAGGAACTCACGAGCCGACTCCGTCTGCTTGGAATGCAAATTACTGAGACTGGGATTCGTCCATGTGCATCTCCTGTTGGCCGAATAATGGCGTATGCAGCAACTAAAATTGAAGCTCTCTCCGACATCATTTCTACAGAAATGCAATCTCTCGGAGAAGACATTCGTGCTGTTATCGTAACCGACTTTGAGAAAACTTCTGCAACAACATTAGTTGAAGGGGTCATGGATGACGAAGCGGGGGGTGCGATTGCTGCGTTTAGAGCACTGGTTCAATGCGACTCAGGAGATATTCTTGACCCTGTTCTTATGACTGGGAGCACGGTGTTGGTCGATGATGACTTATCTAACCGGTTTCTGGAAACCGCCCGAGTTTGGATTTCTGAACGAGATCTCGACATTGACTTAACAACACGCCAAGAGGATACGTACCATGTAATCATTGGTCGCGGCAAGGACTGGATTCCGCGATATTATTCTATTATGATTACAGAGTTCTTCCAACAAGGATTGACAAAGTGTTTGATCGGTACGCGTGGACTTCTCGGGGAAGGATGGGATGCTTCAAAGATCAACGTTCTTGTGGATTTGACCACTGTAACCACAAGCATGAGCATCAACCAACTTCGTGGACGCTCCATACGATTGGACAACGATTGGCCAGAAAAGGTAGCCAACAATTGGGACATCATTTGTTTCGCTGATGAGTTTACGAACGGATTCAAGGACTATGCTCGATTTGAAAAGAAACACAAGCAACTTTACGGCGTTTGTGATGATGGCGCCATTGAGAAAGGGGTTGGTCACGTTCACGCAGCCTTTACAGAAGCTGAGCCAGAAGGCATCAGTGAAGGCATGAATTTGTTCAATGAAGAAATGCTCATGCGATCAAGGAATCGCCCCAAAACAAGAGATCTATGGGCCATTGGACAACCCTTCAGCGCCCACCCAAGAGCTGCAGTAGAAACAAAATCGAACGATGCCAACTTCGGTATGGGTTCGGAAATCAAATTTGGATCAAATCAGGTTTGGAATCAGCAATCACTTGTACAATCCATCGCTCTCGTCGTTTCAAACAGTTTGATTCACACAGGCCATATTTCGAACAAATGTCGAGCATCTGGCGGCGACCGTGGAGGTGGTTGGTTGAGGATGCATCTCACCAACAGTACGGAGGAAGAATCCAAAATTTTCTCAGAAGCGCTTGAAGATGTGCTTGGACCTTTGGAGAAGCCAAGATACGTGATTTCACGATATTCACGTTTTTTGACCGATAATTGGTTAACAAAACTCCTTCCAGAAGTCCTCGCAAAATACCTGCGGCCAATTGAATCAAGACTCGTTATGTATCACTCCGTTCCAAAGATCCTAGCTGGTAAGCGAGAGGATGCAGACGTCTTCCTAAGATATTGGATGGAATTCATCAGCCCTGCAGAGCTGTTCTATGCGCACAGCGGGGACGGAAAACGACGACTGGAAGCAATCCGACAGCAAAATCTAGGTCCAAAGAACTCAATCCACAAAAAGCAGATTTTCTTATGAGCATTGTTGGCAAGTGACACCATAGCCTTTGCATTCACTGCAAAATCGCTTGCGGCATTTGAAACATCGAAAATCAAAGACCGTGACGGGTGTTGAACAGCTTGGATCTGCACATATCTCAATGGCCTCAGTCGATGATTCAGGCATTGAAGACCAAAATGCACCACTTGAGCTGGGTGATGTCGTTGGTTTAGGAGTGGATGACACCCCAATGGTTTGAGCACTCACTTGAGTTCCAATACTGAGAACCTCCTGCACGTAGGGGCTAGAGAAAAACGGTTTAGATGATACGACTGGATATTTGAAAAATGAGGCATAGGTTGAGGCAGCCTGATCTACGCTCATACCACTCAAATCAGTTATCTGCATTTTACGAATCAGTTGATCGTAATGATGGGTTCCTGTTGTGCGTGACGAAAACATTGGACGCTTTGCAACGAATCCTTGCTGCGTCATCCCGCCTTTGAACTCATCCTGTTGTGTAACAATCTTGAAAATGAAATGTGCTAGGCTTGTAAAAGCAATCGTGAAC
>CALBFP010000036.1 GCA_937894115.1 uncultured euryarchaeote | reverse complement strand
TGCCATTCTTGGGCGGCCGTATATCAAGAGAAAAACGAGAGGTAAATCAAAAGTGAAAGTAATATTAGTAGGCAGTACGTCGTTTAATGCTGTTTAGGTAAAACGAAAAGTGAACAAAGTATCATTCCTCAAAGACGCCATTTCTAAATACAGGACGTTGCAGGCAAAATTACCACGCTCGTATAGTGTAGTGGCCCATCATAAAGGACTCTCATTCCTTTGACCCGGGTTCAAATCCCGGTACGAGCACTCTTTTTTACCTCATCGTCTGACCACATAATTTTTTCAATAACATGCGTTCTTTCAGGCTAGACTATAAATCGAAACCATCAGGAAAGTTTGTGAAAGAAACCAAGAAGCTTGGTCGTTTTGAGAAACTCTCACGAGATGTGTTAATATCAACAAGTAAAATGCTTAAGGACGCCAAAGACGAATTGTTTGACGGCATCCACGGTCGAGTCCTCGAAGTAGGGGCGGGAATCGGCGTCAATGTGTATTTCTTCAACCGACCTGAAGTTGACCACTGGGTTGCTGTTGAACCCGATCGTAAATTGGTCGAAGAATGCCGCAAAATGGTGGCAGAGATGGGAGAGAGGGCGACGGTTTTCCAAGGCTATCTCCACGAACTCGAGGAGCCTCCGGAATCCTTCGACTACGTAGTGTTCACGACGCTTCTGTGTAGTGTGCCAGATCCAGATAAAATCGTAAAAGAAGCTCACCGTTTCCTAAAACCTGGTGGGAAATTGTGTGTCATAGAACACATCGGCGATTCGTTTGGTTTTAGAGCAGGTTTCCAAATGCTTGCTAAGTATCCTTGGAGGCTGGCCACAGGTTGCAATTGCAGGAACAATCCTGTCCCTGCGTTGTCCCAGCCTGGATTTTGGCGAGGAGTTGAGGAAAAGGTAACTTTGAAACCGGCGCCTCTTCGAACCAAGCGGTTTTCACCGTTGCTGGAATTGCTCAAACCTTTTGTCATGACGACATTGACAAAGCAGTAATCATGCCTCTCAGCATTAGTGCAATGTTCGTAATCTTACGTTTACATGAAATTGAATACCATGGTATTTGCAGATAGTTTCCCGGTACGAGCACTTTCGTTAGAGACTCTACTCGGTAGGCGAACCCGTATCATGAATATGTGATGGTGTGTTCAATCCACATTTTCCAAAGTTCGAATCCGTGAACACCATCCTTCGCACTAAAGTAGAACTGACCATCATAAACGACTGACAGCATTGAACCTGGGGATGAACTGGGGTCAGAGCCAGTGCTGGAATTATCTGCCTTGTGTATATTCGCTAAGAGCCATGTAGATCCATCTTCAGGATCATGTGCCCAAAGTTCTCGGCCATATTCTGATGTTGCAGCATCGAAATAGAGGATTCCATTGATTGTCTCCATTATACCCAAATTAGTTGAAGTACCTTCATTTGGTACAGTAAAATTCGCTACCATCCATGTGGATCCATTTTCAATATCGTGAGTCCAAAGGTCGACAACAGTATATGGCTCGACATCATTTGTTTTGAAAAAGATTTGATTGCCAATTTGGACCGCGTGAGTCGTTGGTTGCGGTGTTGTATCTGTAAACTGGTGAATCTTCCAAGTTGTGTCGTTTGCGGTACAATAGGCCCACAATCCTGAGTCGAATGCATCAAAGTACAGCGTATCCTTGATGAGTATCGACATGTGCGCTCCAGGATTTCCTGATGCCTGTCCTGGAGCAATATCACTTACGAGCCGTGCTGTATTTGTCGTCAAATTATAGGACATAAGTTCACGGCCGTGTATGTCATCATCGACATCAAAATAGGCAGTGTCGCCTACGATATAGTTCATGTTTTGACCAGGATGTGTGTACGGGGCCATTCCAAATGAGGCAACTTTCCAAGTTGTACTGTTTGTTTGATTATGCGCCCATAAATCATGAACGTTTGCCATGTCTCTTGCTGTAAAATATAGAACATCGTCATGTATGAAATGCATGTGCCATCCTGGACTTGAAGAACTCCCGTGATGAATGTCCTCTACAATCCAAGTTGAATTATTGGCTGGACGATGTGCCCATAGCTCAGTACCGTAGTGGTACGTGAAGGCTGAAAAGTAAATGGTATCTCCATAAACAATCTCAATATCATCACCGGGTTGAGCCCATGCTTCATATTCGTTGATATCGGCAACCATCCAATAGTCGTTCGTCGTTGTATCATAGGCCCATAGTTCTCGACCAAATTCTTCAGTGCCTGCATCAAAATAAATGATGGATTGATGAACTACGGTCAACCAATACCCTGGAAAACTACTGTTTGCACCAGAATTAACGTCAGCAACCATGCGTGATGTATCTGTCGTCAGGTCATATGCCCATAATTCGCTTCCATGAACGCCATCGTTTGCACTAAAGTAAAGAATATTGTCGAGAACGACTTCAAGATTTCCGAAACTACCCGGGACTCCGCTTAAATTGCCTTGTGCAATGTCAGCGATCATAGAAACACGTTGCGTGCTGCAGTAGGTTGTACTGTCATCAATTTCACCGGACTCAAGAATTCCATTTGCAGCTATGGCGCCGTTGTCTCCATTGTCAAGACCAAACATGATGATTTTACCTCCTGCTGGGCAACCACTTAATTTGGTTAAGTGTGTGAATGAATGAAGCAAAGTCGATGAAGAACCACTGTTACTTGATTCAGTTGAACTGTCTATTCCGTTGCATACGAATGTGGTTTCGGCCACCTCGTTGGACGTTAGTAGTCCATTGCCATTTTCATCAACGCCAACAAGAACTCCTATTCCTCCGTTTTCACAATGAATTCCCGGCAAGACCTCGAATGTTGAAATCAAAGAGTTCCTTCCGTCATCACCTGCTTCTCCATCAATACCATCTTGTCCGTTCGTTCCGTTGATACCATCAGTGCCGTCAAAACCATCAAGTCCGTCTAATCCCCTCTCGCCTTGCAAACCCTGTTCACCTTGTTGACCGTTTTCGCCATCAGAACCATCGCTAACACAACCAGAAAGTGGTAGGAGCATGAATAAAAAAATAGCAAAAATTGCTGGTGAGTTCTTCATAAAATTAGCAAGAACTCCCTCATCATAATCCTATCGAAGGAGTATTTCGGTCAATCAAACAAACTGCGTAGTCTTCAAAAGAACCTATCCGTATATCAATCGGATTGTTGGACAAGGATTACTGCATCCTGATAGTATTCAGGTACGAGCATTTAACTGAGAATCTGTTGATTTGCTTGAGCAGCACTGAGGAATAAGTCATGAAACGCTTCGATTGTGAATTCAATTGGTTCGGAATAACCCCCTCCCATGAATACCACTGTGGGAATCGAATGTTCAACTACAAAGTCGAAAACCATCTCGTTTCTCCTGCTCATTCCTTCCCGAGAGATGTTCAATTTACCGAGAGCATCCGTGGCCAATCCGTCGACACCCGCTTGGAAAAGAATGAGTTCGGGCTCAAATTGTTTGGTTATGTCCAACGCTTGTGCAACCGATTCCAACATTTCTTCATCACCAGCGTTCGCATGCAATTCCAAATCATAATCACTTTCCGATTTACGAAAGGGAAAGTTTTGCTTGCAGTGTACAGATATTGTCAAAACCTGGTCAACATCTTGCAGAATCGTGGCTGTACCATCTCCTTGATGCACATCCAAATCGATAACAGCAATCTTAGTCAACTTATACCTACTCAACGCCAAGAGTGAACATACAGCAAGGTCATTGAATATGCAATAGCCCGATCCAAAATCGTGGTGTGCATGATGAGTCCCTCCTGCTAGGTTGCCTGCAAAACCCCCGTTTTTCATTACGTGATCTAGAGCCGCAATCGCTCCTCCCATCAAAAGCAGTGTTCGTGGTATTATTTGTGGCGTCCAGGGGGTCAACCCAATACGTTTGATCTCTTTTTCACTCAGATTTTGATTGAGAAAATTGTCAACATAGTACGGATTGTGGGCCACAATCAATTCGTTTCGAGTCGCCTCAATTGGTTGCTTGATGAAGAATTGATCAGAACATTCACCAGTTTTGATTTTGTTAACCAATTTGGTATATCGATCACGAGGAAATCTTGCATCAGGGTGAATACCATCTGTGTATATTGGATGATACCAAATTGGCAATCGGTGGTTTGATTTATCATCGTCTTTTGGTGGGTTATTGTTCTTTGATTTATCGGGGTAAGGAGCCATTTCAACACCTTGGTGAGTTGGAATAATAGCACCTAGAGATTGGTTAGTTTCCAGTCGGGGCGGTCGTGAGCCATGCTGCTGTCGGCTTATGCCAGTCGCGAATCTGATCGGTTTCTAAGCGGAATTGCAGCCGTTCGCCATCTTGTAAAGTGATTGATTCGAGATTAAATTCTACGACCTTCTCATTGGTCCTGAAGGTATCGTCGAAGAGCATTGATTCCTCAACAACATCTCCCCCTGAGAGGCGTTGCAGAATAACACGAAGATGGCATTCCTGCAGCGGGTTTCGCAAAGAGCATGATTCGCTGCTTCCGTCGTGCTCTACCTGAACATAACCTTTCAATGTTGAGAATCCCACGTGGTTTGAGAGCGGTATGATGGTGTCTTTTGCGGTGGGTGCACAGACGCATTCCATGTTGTCCACTTCAACTTCCGTTTCCAGATGAACTGTGACTGAGAGTGTTGCGGATGTGATTTTGCCTTCAAAAGATTCTGTAACCTTGACGAGATAAACCCCAGGATTTTCAAACCCGTGCGATACTTTTGAGCCAGTGGCGATCGCCCCGTCGCTAAAATCCCAGGTAAGCAACCCACCTCTGTCGCTTGCCTCAAACATGAACTTGTGTAGAATGTGTTCAGTTATGACTTCCTCGTCGTTGTCACCTTCATCAACCTCGACTAGAATAAACTGATTTGTTCCAATGGCGTTATCTACGGATGCTTCGAACGCTGAGGAGCTCGAGTTGGACATGAAATTAGCACCACTGAGAGCCGCTCCTGCGCCCAATCCAACGATGAAGACAACCAGCAACACAAGGCTGAGTACCTTGTAGGACTGTACCGTAGCACCTTTATTCCTCGTCAACTCAAGAAAGTTCATGCCTTTCAAATCACAACATAGTACAAAAGAACTTGCTCAAGACCGTAATTCATCTCTCAGCCTGATACAACGATTAATACGCAGAACCATCAATGGAACACCATGAACAACCCCGTAATTTCAAGTCGCAAGATGGGTTTCGTCCGAGACACACTCGACCCGTTTCTGTTCTGCGTCCATCACCTTGACCTCTACCCGGAAGGTAACGAACTGCAAGGTCCGAATGAGGATTTAATCGGCCGCCACATCGGCTCGGATTTCGACGAATCCAACGATTGGAAAATGTATCACGGTAAATCTGTCCCTGGGTTTCCAGCCCATCCTCATCGAGGATTTGAAACCATCACAATCGTTCTTGATGGTCTTGTAGATCACTTCGATTCCGGTGGTTCAACGGGTCGGTATGGATTCGGTGACGTACAGTGGATGACAGCAGGTTCTGGGTTGCAACATTCTGAGATGTTTCCGTTGGTCAACAAGGACAAACCCAACCGTTTAGACCTGTTTCAAATTTGGATTAACCTACCTGCGAAGGACAAGATGACAGAACCAGGATACGAGATGATTTGGGCCAATGAGGTGCCGCACGTACGACTCGATGGAGGCGATGTTCGAATTGTCTCAGGACGTTGGAATCAGCACGTTGCTCCATCCGCACCAAGTGCATCATGGGCCAACGACTCTGAGAATGAAGTTGCTGTTTACATCCTCAACGTTCGTGCAGGCGAATCGGTGGAAGTCCCTGTTGCTTCGCCCGATGCCAACCGCATGATGTATCACATCGATGGTGGTTCAGCAACGATTGCCTCAAGCGAACTTCGCCCGAGTTGTGGTATGCACTTGCGAGCAGATGTTCCAACGGTGATTGAAGCAATGGAGGAAAACGTGCGAGTTCTCATTCTGCAAGGTAAACCAATAGCGGAACCGGTCGCAAAACACGGGCCGTTTGTCATGAACACTCAACAAGAGATTTACCAAGCATTCCGAGATTATCAGCAAACGCAGTTTGGCGGCTGGCCATGGGGTCAATCCGACATCGTCCATCCAAGAGAACAGGGTCGATTTGCAAGAATGGGTGACGGTAGGGAACTTCTTCCATCCGAGACCACACAAAACCATACCATTGTCGAAGCCTCGGAACAAGAACAAGATTCAATGGCAACAGCAACCAGCGAAGGCCATGCGCCTCCTCATCGTTGATCTTCTCGCAGAACGGGAAGCGTTTGGGCGCGAAGGCGTCCGTGAAATCGTTCGTCATTTTTTGCCATGCGATGTTTATCTATGGTCTCCACACACCGAGTCTCGTGTTGAGTACGGTTACGGTACTGTTGTTGAGGAGCCGGTTGCTGCCGATGCTGTTGTAATAACAGGTTCGCGTCGCAACGTAACCATGTGGGAACCTTGGATGGACGATGTGGTGGAATTGATACAAACCGTCAACGTTCCTTTGTACGGTATCTGTTTTGGTCATCAAATCATTGCTCATGCCTTCGGTGGACGTATTGTACGCAAACCGACGGATTCTCATTTTGTCGCAGAAGTGAAAAAACGTGACGGAACTTCAGTCGTTGCATCCTTTGCTCATCAGGAGCATGTTATCGATGCAGGAGAATTGAATGTTGTCGCCTCAGCAAAGCATTGTGAGATAGCGGCATGCGAGCATCCAGACAGACCAATTTACACCGTTCAGTATCATCCAGAAGCGGTTGCAGAAGTTCTTGATGCAGCCCTTTTATGCGGCGATATGAACCAAGACGAGCGCGAAGCGTTTGACGATCAACGCCTCACAACAAACGTATCAATCGCATTCAATCTTGATGATTAAATTAGATACCTCGTTCAATCGTCCTTGTTGTAGGCTTCTTTTTGTCCTGAGACGTCGGCTTTGCGCAATTCTGCAAGTTGTTTCAACGCTTCCATCTGGACCGTAGGGTCATCGGAAGATGCTGCAATTTTCTCAAGTACGTCGATTGTTGATTGCGATGCTTGCATGTGCTGTTCCAATCGCTTTTGTTCCTGTTCGTTGTTGAGTTCCATGCGTTCCCGTTTTCGGGCCTGAACTTGTTCAAACATCGCCATTGCTC
>CALBFP010000035.1 GCA_937894115.1 uncultured euryarchaeote | reverse complement strand
CAGGTTCAGTTTAAACTTGCCACCCATATTAATAATTGTTTATGATGCTTCCTGTTCAAAGATAAAAAAAAGGTCGTGTTTTTTGTCTTTCTTTGATCATCATGTTTGGAATAGACCCTCTTTTTGGGCTCGTTGATAAAGGTGCTTTGGCTATTTTTGGAGCTGCAGTCGTTTACATCATTATTCTGCAAGCAGGCTTTAATGGATACGACGAAATGGTTGGTTTAATTTCCCCTGCCATCGGTGATAATTTCGCATTTTCAATTGCTTCGAGCGTCGTTATGTATCTCTTGTTGAGTGCCCGCTGGACCTACTATCGTTTGTTTTGCTTCAATCAAGTCGAGGACTTTGCCAAAGCATTCGTTGATACAGGGCTACCGCTCGTGCTTGTCATCATCCCATACTTCCCGAAATTCCTTGAACTACTGGAAGCCATGTTCTTAGGGATTTGAAGGTGCTCAAAAATCATCATCTTCGCAATCAGGGATGCCGTCTAAATCGCTGTCTTCACGGTTATCTTGACCGATACAGTTTGGGTGCTCATCCTCATCAGGAACGCCATCAAAGTCAGAATCTCCTCCATTTTCTCGATCGTTCCCGTCGTCAGTATCCTCATCATCAGAGATGCAATCGCCATCATTATCATTGCATTCAACAACAACATCGTCCTCAGCACAATCAAAGGATTCCATAAAAATCTCACTTACATTATCGCCATCTTGAACAACGTCGTCACCGTTCGAGTCGATCCAAATGTAAGAGTGAACACCCCCGTTTTGGCAAACACTGTTTGGTTCAATTGTTTCCTTCACGAAGGTGGCTTCTGTATTGGTCTGTTGACTTGGCAAACAAATGTATCGTGCTCCAAGTGTTTCATCGGTTGAAAGTGTATCATCTCCGTCATAATCAAATCCATTCGCCAAGCGAACGTATACTCCGTTGCATGAAGGAGATGAATAACTGGTGATGTTTACGATTGAGGACGTACCATCTTGCCCATCACTACCATCTTCACCATTGCATGTTGCGTAAGAATGTTCGATCTCTGAATCATCGAGAACACTATTCTGATTCACATCTCGTCCAATAAAAACTTCAGTTCCACCGACATTTGAATCACACATTTCACTGCCTGCTTCAGTTGTATCCATCAACAACTCGTAGGCATCAAGACCGTCAACTCCATCAGCTCCATCGGTTCCATCCGTACCGTGGCAAAGTCGCTGTGATGACTGTGTTTCAGGTTGACTCCACTGG
>CALBFP010000034.1 GCA_937894115.1 uncultured euryarchaeote | reverse complement strand
GCAATCGTCATGGAAAGTGGCCGCTTAGCACACCACCGGTGGGCCATGAGCATCCCAATGGCTTCGTGAACGGCTTTTCCTTCAAACGGAAATACGCAAATGTGATGACCTTCTTCAGATTGAAATTGCTCGATTAGTATCTCTTCGCAATTCGGCAGACAACTCATTTCCTGCTGCAATTCAAGTAGCGGACTTACACGGCTCATTTCAGGCGAGCGCACATGGCCCTTGCTGAAAGCATCCAATTCATTTCGAATCGCATCGCCTAATTCGGAACTCAGCGAGAGTCGGCCTCCGAGATAGACAGGAATTCGACCCTTTGGCTTCTTACTTTTTCTAACATGAACTGCCCCTTCTTTCAATCTCACAAATTCAAGGCTCATACCAGCAAACCAGAAAGCATCACCAGGGTCCATACTTGAAATAAAATACTCCTCGATATGACCTAGAAACCCGCCTTTGGTCCAGCGCACCTTAATCATTTGGTCTGAGACGATGGTGCCGATGCTCATTCGGTGCCGGCGCGCTAGTCTTCGATCTTGAAGCGTGTACAATCTTTTATTCCCGTCCCACTCGACCCGCTTGTAGTCTCCGTACGCAGAGAGCGCCTTACCACCATCGCGAATAAATGACAGGCACCAAAGCCACTCTTCTTCATCCACACTCTCAAAAGCATGCGTACCAGCCAACGCACGCTTTAAGTCTTCCGGTCGAAATCCATCACCAACCGCCAAGGTGCACATAAATTGAATCAATACATCAAATGATCGTACCAAAGGCTCCCGCGGCTCGATACGTTGAGCCGCCATGGCATCACGCAACGCACTTGCCTCGATCAATTCCAAACCATGGGTAGGCAAAAAGAAAATTCGGCTTACGGCGCCCGGTTGGTGTCCTGAGCGCCCTGCCCGTTGCATGAAGCGAGCCACTCCCTTGGGGCCGCCCACCTGTACAATGGCTTCTACAGGACGGAAATCCACACCGAGGTCCAATGAACTCGTACAAACCACAGCTTTCAAATGACCTTCGTGCAGCGCATCTTCTACCCAATCGCGGAGTCCCTTGGCAATGGAACTGTGGTGTAATGCCAAAACGCCTGCAAGGTCGGGAGCGACCTCGAGGAGTTTGTGGTACCAAATCTCTGACTGGGATCTGGTATTTGTAAAAATGAGTGTGCTCGCATGGGAATGGATGACTTCAACCACGTGCTCGGCGAGTTTTACACCAATGTGTCCCGCCCACGGCAACCGTTCAAATTGGTTTGGCATCAACGAGCGTACTTCGGTGCGCTTGGTCCATTCGCAGCAAAGAAGACGTCCTCTTCGTTTAGGTCCGACCAAGACCCGCAAGGCTTCGTCTAAATTCCCAACTGTTGCGGAAATACCCCAGCACCGATAGTTTAAAGCGACGTTACGAAACCAAGCCGAAGCCAACTCCACTTGCGTTCCTCGCTTGGTGCCCATGAGATCATGCCACTCGTCCACAACCATAAGCCTCAGGTTACCAAATCGTTTTTCCACCCCTTTCATGGCCAACATTACATGCAATGATTCGGGTGTTGTAATAAGAATTTGGGGCATCTTTTTCCGCTGGATGGCTTTCTCCTTGCTCGTGGTGTCACCCGTGCGAATCCCAACCTGCCAATCCAAGCCCATTCCATTAACCATGCGTTGTGCGCTGTATTGAATCTCTTTTGTCAGCGCCCGAATTGGGGCGATCCAAATCAGCTGAGTACCACGTGCGCTCCCGTCAGCTCCGGTCTTCTGCAATCCTTCGCGGAGGATCGCACCCAATCCTGCATACGTTTTTCCCGAACCTGTTGGTGCCTGGATCAACACCTCCTCTCCTGATGCATAGGCATTCCATGCATCACGTTGAAAGTCATGAGGCGTCCATCCCTGTTCACTGAACCAAGATTCAAGTGGGCATTCTGACATCACAGGTTTATCTTGTAACATCCGAACTGTATCTTCGGCATGTTATTTGGTAATTAATCCTCATGAAAGCATTACAATTTACTCTTTTGGTTGGTTTAATGTTGCTCCAACCCTTCGCGTCTCTCGGCCAGCGCTATGGCGATGAAGATGAATCTCCTTTGATTCCACAAAAAGATTTCGACCAATTGTTAATGTGGATGGTGGACGGCAAGTACGAAAAAGTCCTCTACAAGGCCATCCGCTACACAGAAGACGATGAAACCAAAAAAGAGCCTGTTCCATATGTCTTTATGAGCATGGCATTTTTCAAAATCTCTGAATCCAGCGATGAGGAGTTGCTCGAGAAGTATTCAAAAGCCCTGAAAGACGCCTTGAAATACGCATCCAAGTTTGTGAAAAAAGACAAAGATGCGGAATACATCAGCGACTATGTGGACTATTTTAATGACCTCCGTCGCGCAACAATGAACCAAGCAGAAATTTATGTTGATGACGAGAAGTTTACAAAAGCGAAATCTTACTACAAATACCTTTGGACATTGGACCAAGAAGACCCAGGCGCTTGGCTCATGTACGGCTCCGTCTTGTGGAAATCAAAATCGGTTCGAGACGCTCAAGAATCGTGGAGCACTGCAGAACAGCTTTTGATTGAATTCAGCGGCAAAGGTTTGGAAGAGGTACAAGAAGACTTACTGAAGTACGCCGTGATTTACACGGCTGAAATGTTAGCCAATGAGGGAAACCTCACCGACGCGAAAAAGTGGATTGAAGCAACCGATGATTTATTCGGAATGGACCGAGAAGTACAAGCTGTGCTGCGCTCACTCTAAATCACTGCACTTGCTAGGCTTCAAATGCTCTCAATTTGCTCAGAAAACTTGAGGCTAGACCTAGCGTCCGTTAGAAATCTGAGTATCGCGAATAGGAACAAATCCCCGCAACTTCCATGCAGGCGATTTGCTCCTGATTAAACCAAAATTACGGTGTCTACTAACCATTGTAGCCTCAGCCGCCGTAACTCCGATTCCTAAATTCCCAATCAATTCCATGCGGTTGAATGTATTATTTGCCAAATCAGGAACACTAACTTCATCTAGTTCAAACAACTATTTGAAGAGAAATTAGTAGTCATTCAGACGATTCGGAGTTTGGCGCTAATCTAACCTACCCGTGTCCGATAA